>JAZONA010000064.1:0-11455 GCA_045654265.1 Faecousia sp. | reverse complement strand
GCCGAAAACGGCGCAAAATATCTGGAATTGGCGGATATTTCGTAAAAGGAGTGCAAAATGGCACGAAAGAAGAAAGAAACTGATAACAAGCCGAAGGTGAATACCGACGGCATTATGGGCTTGGTAGGCTCCACCTCCGAGCAGGCTATCTCGGAAACTCTGGAGCTGAACTATATGCCCTATGCGATGTCCGTCATCGTATCCCGGGCCATCCCGGAGATCGACGGCTTCAAGCCCTCTCACCGGAAGCTCCTGTACACCATGTACAAGATGGGTCTGCTGAAGGGTAAGCGCACCAAATCTGCCAACATCGTTGGCCAGACCATGAAGCTGAACCCCCACGGCGATGCGGCCATCTACGAAACCATGGTTCGTCTTGCCCGGGATAATGAAACCCTTCTGCATCCGCTGGTGGATTCCAAGGGTAACTTCGGCAAGGTCTACTCCCGCGACACCGCCTACGCCGCCTCCCGTTACACCGAGGCAAAGCTGGAGAGCACCTGCGAGGAGATGTTCCGGGACATCGACTGCGACACCGTGGACATGGTGGACAACTACGACGCCACCATGAAAGAGCCCACCTTGCTGCCCACTACCTTCCCCAACGTGCTGGTGGCACCCAATCAGGGCATCGCTGTTGGCATGGCGTCCAACATCTGCTCCTTCAACCTGAAGGAAGTGTGCGAAACCGCCATCGCCCTGATGGAAAATCCCGACCACGACATTCTGGAAACCCTGCCCGGCCCGGATTTTTCCACCGGTGCGGAGCTTCTCTTTGACGAGAACACCACCCGTGAGATCTACTCCACCGGCCGTGGCAGTTTCAAACTCCGGGCAAAGTGGCGCTACAAAAAGGACGGCAATCTCATTGAGATTTACGAGATCCCCTATTCCACCACCACCGAGGTCATCATGGACAAGGTGGCAGAGCTAATCAAGGCCGGCAAGATCAAGGAAATCGCCGATATGCGTGACGAAACGGATCTGGGCGGTCTGAAGCTGACCATCGACCTGCGCCGTGGCGTGGATCCGGAGAAGCTGATGCAAAAGCTGTTCCGGCTGACCCCCATGCAGGACAGCTTCCCCTGCAACTTCAATATCCTCATCGCCGGTATGCCCCGGGTCATGGGCGTGGGCGAGATTCTGGAGGAGTGGACGGCTTGGCGCACCGACTGCATCAAGCGCCGGCTGTTCTATCAGATTGGCAAGAAGGAAGAGCGCCTGCACTTGCTGAAGGGTCTGGAGCGGATCCTGCTGGACATCGACAAAGCCATCCGCATCATCCGGGAAACGGAACTGGAAAGCGAAGTCATCCCCAACCTGATGATCGGCTTCGGCATTGACGAAATTCAGGCAAATTATGTTGCAGAGATTAAACTGCGCAATATCAACAAAGAATACATTCTGAAGCAGACCAAGGCCATCTCCGAGTTGGAGAAGGAAATTGCCGAGCTGAAGGGCATTCTGGGCAGCGCCCGGAAGCTGAAGAATGTGATCATCAAGGAACTGCGGCAGGTGGCGGATAAGTACGCCCAGCCTCGCAAGACCGAGATCATTTACGAATCCATTCTCATTGAGCCCGAGGTCGAAGAGGAGCAGGTGCCGGATTACCCGGTGACGGTGTTCCTTTCCAAGGAGGGCTATCTGAAGAAGATCACTGCCCAGTCCCTGCGGATGTCCGGTGAGCAGAAGTTCAAGGAAGGCGACAGTCTGGCCCTTACCAGAGAGTCCAATAACCGGGCGGAGATTCTGGTGTTCACCGACAGATTCCAGTGCTACAAGTCCCGGCTGTCGGATTTTGACGACTCCAAGGCATCGGTTCTGGGCGATTACTTACCCCAGAAGCTGGGCTTCGAACCGGATGAGCGGGTGGTGCAGGTGGTATTCCCCGGAGATTACAAGGGCTTCGTGATGTTCTTCTTCGAGAACGGCAAGGCCGCCAAGGTACCCCTCAGCGCCTACGAAACCAAGACCAACCGCCGCAAGCTCACCGGCGCATACTCCGACAAGAGCCCCTTGAGGGGTGTGCTGGCCGCATCGGCGGATCTGCAGGTGGCGCTGTACTCCACCGATGGACGCTGTCTGATTTTCTCCACCGCACAGCTCCTGCCCAAAACCACGAGAAATACCCAGGGTGTCAGCGTGATGTCCCTGAAGAAAAAGGCGGCGCTGAGCCATGCGCTGCCCGTGGAGGAAAGCGGAATCGGCAACCAAAGTCGTTACCGCACCAAGACCATCCCCGCCGCCGGCGCTCTGCTGAAAAGCGAGGACACCCCGGAAAAGCAGATCGCATTTGATGTTTGATTAGGAGGACTGCCATGAGAAAGTTTATGAAAAGCATCGGTTGGGTGTTTGCCACTTTGTTTGGATGCGCCGTGTTTGCTTTGGGCTTTGATCTGTTTTTGATCCCCAATAACCTGAATACCGGCGGTGTTTCCGGTCTTTCCATGGCAATTCGGGAGCTGATCGGCTTCGGCTCTGTGGGTACCATCCAGGTTCTCATCAATCTGCCGCTGTTCTTCTTCGGTGGTTTGAAGGTCGGCAAAAAGTTCTTTGTTGGTTCTCTGATCGGTATGGCTGCATTCTCGCTGTTTATCGACCTGTTCAAGCTGCTGCCCGTTCCCCAGACGGAGCCTTTGCTGGGCGTTCTCTATGGCAGCGTCCTTTGCGGCGTGGGTGCCGGCATCGTGTTTTCCAGCGGTGCCTCCACCGGCGGCTCGGATATTCTGGTGCGCCTGCTGAAGCTGAAATTCCGGAATGTTCCCGTGGGGCGGATCTGCTTGATGATCGATATTTGCGTTGCTGTGCTGACGGGTATCGTTTTCAAGGACGTGACCAAGTCCCTGTACACCGGTGTGACGGTGTTCATCACCAGCAAGGTGGTGGATGCGGTGATCTACGGCTTCGACTATTCCAAGGTCGCACTGATTATCACATCTGAGTACGATGCCATGGCAAAAGCCATTGGCGACAAGCTTCGCAAGGGCACGACCTTCCTCTACGGCCAGGGTGCCTATTCCGGAAAGGAAACCAAGGTGCTGCTCACGGCTATTAAACGCCAGCAGCTGGCGGAGCTGAAGGAGCTTGTTACCGATATTGACCCCAATGCGTTTATCATCGTTCAGGAAGCCCACCAGGTTCTGGGCGACGGTTTTGTCCGCTACTCCAAGGATGCGCTGTAAGGAGGCACGGCTATGAAACGTTGGGCTGTTGCGGTCACAGTGCTGCTGAGCCTCTGCCTGACCGGCTGTTCCGAACTTTTTGACGGCTCCTATCTGTCGGTAGAACCCCATCAAACACCTGCCCTAAAGGATCCAATAAAAAATCCCACGGCTACGAATTACGCACAGCTTTACAAAGCACTGATCGCACTCATCGAAAACGGCACCACGGAAAGTGTCATCACAGTGTCGGATTACAGCAACACCCTGCTGGACGAGGATGTTCGTCTGGCTGTGGATACTGCGCTCTCGGAGCATCCCATTGCTGCCTATGCGGTGGAGGATGTGACCTATGAGCTAGGTAAAAGCGGCGGTCGAAAAGCCTTGGCTGTGAAGATCCGGTATATCCATGACCGCACCGAGCTCAAAAAAATCAAGCAAGCAAACGATATGGATGATGCGTGGAAGGTCATCGCTAAGGCACTGAACCAATGCGAGCCGGGGGTGGTGCTGCGAATTAAAAACTACCGGGATACGGATTTTGTTCAGTTGGTGGAAAATTATAGCTTGGATAACCCACAACTTGTGATGGAGGTTCCAAAGGTTGGTGTAAATTGTTACCCGGAAACGGGACAGGACCGGGTGATAGAATTTCGGTTCTCCTACCAAACCAGTCGTGACTCTCTGAAATCCATGCAGGAGCAGGTACAAGCAGTTTTTACCTCGGCCTCGCTTTATGTGAACGCCGAAGCACTGCCGTTGGAGAAATACACCCAGCTTTCTTCGTTTCTTATGGAACGCTACGACTATAAGCTGGAAACTTCCATTACCCCTACATATAGCCTGCTGCGCCACGGCGTAGGCGACTCCCGGGCCTTTGCCACAGTCTACAGCGCCATGTGTCGACAGGTGGAACTGGAATGTCAGGTGGTGTCTGGTACAAAAAACGGCGAGAGTCGTTGCTGGAATATTGTCAAGGTGAAGGATGTGTATTACCACGTTGATCTGCTGGCTGGCGAATTTCGGATGCGCACCGACAAGGAAATGACCGGCTATGTATGGGACTATTCCAACTATCCCCAATGTGAGGAATAAAGAAATTTGAAAAAAATACGGATTTGGTATTGACATTTTCAGAATATGTGCTATAATCAAATCCGTTCCGCGGGTGTAGCTCATCCGGTAGAGCGCCACCTTGCCAAGGTGGAGGTAGCGAGTTCGAGCCTCGTCACCCGCTCCATAAAAGAAAACCGTCCATCAGGACGGTTTTCTTTTTTTATGAAATGATGATCAGAGACTCGAAAAATTGTATTCGGCAGTCCGGAGGACTGTCGGTTGATGCCGTCCTTCCAGACGGCTTGTTGCTGCAAATGATTATTTATCGTTGTTTTGGCGCAGTTGACAATTTTGTAGAAAAATATTATACTGATAATATATAATGCCAAAATTTGCGGAGGTATTCTTATGGTCATCAAATGGGACGTAACCATCCCCAAGCTCACCGGCGTGAAGACCCGCCGTGCATACATTTATCTGCCCGATTCCTACGAAAAGCAGAAGGATAAGCACTATCCCGTCATGTACATGTTTGACGGTCACAACGTCTTCTTCGATGAAGATGCCACTTTCGGCAAGTCCTGGGGCATGAACACCTATATGCAGGAAAGCGGCAAGGAGCTGATCATCGTGGCTGTTGAGTGCAACCACGACGGCAACGGCCGTATCACCGAGTACTCCCCCTTCAACTACGAGAATTCCGAGATTGGCAAGATCAAGGGCAAGGCCAGCATCTACATGAACTGGCTGATCAAGGAGCTGAAGCCCTACATCGATGCCAACTACCGCACCCTGCCTGACCGGCTGAACACCATCATCGCCGGTTCTTCTCTGGGCGGTCTGATTGCGCTGTACGCCGTGGCTTGCTACAACCATGTGTTCCAGCGGGCGGCGTGCCTTTCTCCCAGTCTGTGGGTGGCTCCCGGCAAGGTGCTGGAGATGGTTGCCCGGGCTCGCATCAAGAACGACACCTGCATCTACATGGACTACGGCGCTCTGGAAATGTTCAACCATGCCGCCAACGCCGAAGCCCTGATCTCCACCAGCCATCTGCTGCTGACCAAGCGGGTGAACCTTGCTTTCCGTATTGTTCCCGGCGGTACTCACAGCGAGGCATCCTGGGAAAAGCAAATTCCCATTTTTATGGATTGTTTGGGTATCTAAAAGGAGAAAAAACATGGAAATCCGCTACTATAAGCACTGGAGCAGTCACCTGAACCGGGATATGGAATTCAAGGTCTACGGTCACGCCGGCAGACCCGTGATGTTCGTACCCTGCCAAGGTGGACGGTTCTTTGATTTTGAAAATTTCCACATGGTGGACGTGTGGGCACGGTGGATCGAGGAAGGTCGTTGCACCGTCTACTCCATCGACCTCATCGACAACGAAACCTACGCCAATTTCGGCGGCGACTGCCGCTGGCGCATCGAACAGCACGAGCGGTGGTACAACTATGTCATCGAGGAGCTGGTGCCCTACATCCGTCACCTCAGCGGTGAGCGCAACGGCTACGACCAGGGCATCATGACCTTCGGCTGCTCCATGGGCGCGATGCACGCAGCCAATCTGTTCTTCCGCCGGCCGGATCTGTTCAACGCCGTGTTCGCCATCTCCGGTCTGTACGATTCCAAGGAGTATTTCGGCGATTACATGGACGAGATCCTCTACCGGAACACCCCGGTGGAGTACCTGAAAAATATGCCCCACGACCACTACTACAAGGGTATGTATAACGACCGGCAGATGCTGTTCGTGGTGGGTCAGGGCGCATGGGAGGATGTACTGCTGGCCAGCACCCGTTGGCTGGAGAGCGTCATGCGTGAGAAGGGCATCAACGCCCAGGTGGATTACTGGGGTCACGATGTAGACCACGACTGGCCCTGGTGGTACAAGATGGTGGAGTATTATGCTCCCCGATTCCTGTATTGATAGGAGAAGAAAATGAAGAATTTTGTATTTATTTCCCCGAATTTCCCCACTTCTTACTGGAAATTCTGCGCTGAACTGAAGAATAACGGTATGCGTGTTCTGGGCATCGGTGATTGCCCCTATGATGAGCTGACTCAGAATCTGCGGGAGTCCCTCCACGAATACTACAAGGTCAGCAATCTGGAAAATTACGATGAGGTGTTCAAGGCGGTGGCCTTCTTTACCTACAAGTATGGCAAGATCGACTGGCTGGAATCCAACAACGAATACTGGCTGGAGCGGGATGCCAAGCTGCGTACCGAATTTAACATCACTTCCGGCTTCAAGAGCCATCAAATCGACTACATCAAGCGCAAGTCCGCCATGAAGAACTACTACGCCAAGGCCGGTATCCCCACCGCTCGGTACCATCTGGTTCACGGCTATGAGGATGCGGCAGAGTTTGCCCATCTGGTGGGCTATCCTGTGGTGGTCAAGCCGGACAACGGTGTTGGTGCCAGCCAGACCTACCGCCTGAACAGCGACGACGAGCTTCACTTCTTCATCGACCACATGGATGACCAGATCTACATCATGGAGGAGTTCGTCAACGGCTACGTCCGCACCTACGATGCCATCATCGACTCTCAGGGCAACTCCATTTTCGAGGCTGGTAACGTCACCCCCTTGTCCATCATGGACGTGGTGAACGATCAGTGCGAGTCCATTTACTACATCGTAAAGGATCTGCCCGAAAAGGTGCGGGATGTGGGTCAGCGGACGGTGAAGGCCTTCGGAGTCCGCAGTCGTTTTGTCCATCTGGAGTACTTTGTCCTCAATGCGGATCAGGAAGGTCTGGGTAAGCAGGGCGATATCATCGGTCTGGAGGTCAATATGCGTCCCGCCGGCGGTTTCACCCCGGATATGTACAACTTCGCTTACGAAACCGACGTGTACAAAATCTGGGCGGATATGATCGCATATGACAAAAGTACCGTGGACCAGAATCGTCCACGGCACAATTGTGCATTTATTGGCCGTCGTGACGGCAAGCGCTACAAGCTGGATGACGAGGCTGTGCGCTACAAGTACGGCCCCGGCATGATGATGAGCGGCCGGATTCCCGATGCGCTGTCCGGTGCCATGGCGAACCAGATGTTTATCTGCAATTTTGAGACCGAAGAAGAGGTCATGGACTTCTTCCGGGCTACCATGGAAACGGAATAATCAAACGGGTTGCGGCAATTTCCGTGCCTTACATAGCTTGTACATCTCCTCGGTGGCCAGACGTGTCTTGGCTACCGAGGTTTTGTTTTTTGGGAAGCAGTAGTACAGACAGTCGCTGTTGCCAATGCCGATCACATCGCCGATTTCGTACCAGTAATAGTCGGCATTGAGATTGTAGGAATTCAGGGGCTTTTGGTGATATTCCAGCCGCCCGTCGCAGCCAGTGAGGGTGAAGCCGCTGAGATCATGGGTCAGGTGACCTTCGCCCACCATATAGAGGGCTTTGAAATCCACCAGCATACCGATTTCCACATCCGCTTCCATGCGATATGTACCGTCGAGAATTTCCTGACGGACCTGCTCACGCTCCCATGCGTAGTAGTCGGGGATGTGGGGGAACTCCGTTTCCCCTTCAGAAGCCGCCAGCTTGCCCAGGGGAGTCAATTCGTACTGCTTGCCGCAGTGACTGCAAGTCAGGTGGATTCCCTTGCCCACCATCTGCTCCTCAGCGCCGCAATGGGCGCACTTGTAGAGAATCCGATGCAGGCCGTCAGCCCGGAAATCATCGGAAATTTGAATATTTTGCTCCTCTTGCCAACGGAATTGGTCAAAGGTGAAGGCGTTTTCCACACCGGCGGTGAGTTCTGATACACTTAATTCGCGCACTTGCTCCTGGGTGAACAGACACCGGGCCTTGGCGGAAACCGGCACGCTCTTGCGAATCTGAAGCTCGTTGTACAGTGGATTCCGGGAGAAGGCACCGAAGGTTTCGATCATCACCACCGGCACGTCCAGCTTCTTCAGCAGAACGCCCATTTTTCGGGGCAGGGAAGTGGCGGTACCGTCAAAGGAGTACCCGGCTTCGGGATACATGAGAACGCTGGTTTTCAGGGTTTTGAGGGCGTACTCCATGTTCTGGATCAAACTCACGTCGGTGACAAATTTCTGGGTGGGGATGCATCCGATCTGGCGCATCAGCCAGCCCATGAAGCCGTAAAAGCCCACAAAGGCATCGGTAGTGCCCACGATGCAAAAATGCTTGGGGAAGAGGATCCGATAGGCGATCTGCATATCCAAAAAGCAGGAGTGGTTCATCAGGATCAGGCAGGGCTCTTTTTTCAGCTCTTCCAGACCTTCCGCTTCGTAGGTGAATTTGGTGCCGGCCATGCCGAATACCGTCAAAATCCGGATCAGCACACGCCAAAACAGCGCCACCTTCTTGGGCGGCTTGCGCTTGTAGCGCGGTGTGGCCATGACCGCATCATAGTCTTTTTTGATCCGCTGGATCTTCATAGGCGTGTCCTCCGGGGCGTTCATAATTTGTTAACTATTATAATGGAAATATGTCGAAATGTCAATGAATGAGGATATACAGTCTATGCACAAAAAATATGCGTTTTGGAACGAATTTAGGGATTTTTTGCGAATATTGCGGATAAAATGCATGAATTTCTTTCTAAAACCCCTTGACGGAGGCGATTGGAATGGCTATAATGATACATTATTAAAATAAAAAAAGGAGATACTATCATGAAGAAAATCATTTCTTTGATTCTGGTTGCTCTGATGCTGGTCACCATGCTGGCCGGTTGCGCCGGTGGCGGCAAGGACGATGCGCTGAACACCGTGGAAAAGGGCAAGCTGATCATGGCTACCAATGCCGCATTCCCTCCCTATGAGTACATCGAGGGCGACGGCTTCGCCGGTATCGACGTGGAGATCGCTGAGGCTATCGCTAAGAAGCTGGGTCTGGAGCTGGAGATCAGCGACATGGAGTTCGACTCCATCGTTGAGTCCGTCAAGAACGGCAAGGCGGACATCGGTCTGGCCGGTATGACCGTCACCGACGAGCGTAAGGAAATCGTCAACTTCACCACCAGCTACGCCACCGGCGTGCAGGTGATCATCGTGAAGGAAGGCTCTGCCATCACCAGCGTGGATGATCTGTTCGCTGAGGGCGCTTCCACCACCATCGGCGTACAGCGCAACACCACCGGTGACCTGTACACCACTTGGGACCTGGAGGAGGCAGGCAAGGCTACCATCAATCGCTACAGCAAGGGTTCCGAGGCTGTTCAGGCTCTGCTCACCGACAAGGTTGACTGCGTTGTTATCGACAACGAGCCTGCCAAGGCTTTCGTTGAGGCCAACGAGGGTCTGGTGATCCTGGACACCGAGTATGTGGAAGAGCAGTACGCCGCTATCGTCAGCAAGGACAATGCTGAGCTGTACGACGCTGTCAACGGCGCTCTGAAGGATCTGATCGCCCACGTTACTGTTCAGAAGATCATCGACAAGTACATCCCTGCCGAAGGCTAATACACCAACCACGGGGTTCGGAAATTCCGAACCCCGGGTTTTACGCAATGACAAAGCCTTTTGCGAATTGCTGAATTTTTAAGGAGTTGAAACCATGAGACCCAGCCCCTCGCAGCTTTGGCCTGATGTGGCGCCGGAGTGGATCCTGAATGCACCACAATGGTTCGAGGATCTTTGCTTTAATTTTTACAAATCTTTTTTCTTTGATGAGCGATATATGCTCTACCTGAACGGTCTGGTGAACACCCTTCTGCTGACCTTGATGGCTCTGCTGATGGGTATTGTGCTGGGCGTTGTGGTTGCCTTGATCCGTGCAACCTGGGACAAGAACGGCAGCGAGATGCGCGGCCCCGGTAAGTTCATCCTGCGTATCAGTAACGCAATCTGTCAAGTATATCTGACGGTCATCCGCGGCACCCCCGTGTTGGTGCAGCTGCTAATCTGGTACTTTGTCGTGTTTGCCCGGAGCCGTAACGGCATGCTCATTGCGGCCTTTGCCTTCGGCATCAATTCCGGCGCTTATGTGGCGGAGATCTTCCGAAGCGGCATCATGGCTGTGGACGCAGGCCAGACCGAGGCCGGCCGAAGCCTTGGCTTTGGCTATGTTGCCACCATGCGGCACATCGTTCTGCCTCAGGCATTTAAGGCCGTTCTGCCCACTCTGGCTAACGAATTTATCGTACTGCTGAAGGAAACCTCCGTGGCATCCTTTGTCAGTGTGGCAGATCTGACCTACGCCGGCAATGTTATTGGTGGCGTGTCCTACGACTATTTGTTCCCCTTGCTGATCACTGCAGTGATCTATTTGGCAATGGTTATGTTCTTCACCTTCTTGGTGGGAAAACTGGAAAGGAGGCTGAGAACCAGTGAGCGGTAATGCGATCATTCAGGCTGTTGATGTGCAGAAGCACTTTGCCGGCGGTCAGATCAAGGCTCTGGACGGTGTTTCCGCTGAGATCCAGAAGGGCGACGTGGTGGTTATCATCGGACCTTCCGGCTCCGGTAAGTCCACCTTCCTGCGGTGTATGAACCTGCTGGAGGTGCCCACCGGCGGACAGATTTTGTTCAAGGGCGTGGATATCACCGACAAAAAGGTGAATATCAACATCCATCGCCAGAAGATGGGCATGGTGTTCCAGCACTTCAATCTGTTCCCCCATAAGACCATCCTGCAGAATATGACTCTGGCACCCATCAATCTGCTGAAGCAGAGCAAGGCAGAGGCGGAGAAAAATGCGCTGGCGCTGCTGAGCCGTGTTGGCTTGGCTGACCGTGCCAATGCTTACCCCAGCCAGTTGTCCGGCGGTCAGAAGCAGAGAATTGCCATTGTTCGTGCCTTGGCTATGAACCCGGAGGTTCTGCTGTTTGATGAGCCTACTTCCGCCCTTGACCCGGAGATGGTCGGCGAGGTGCTGGCTGTTATGAAGGAACTGGCGCAGGAGGGTATGACCATGGTGGTTGTGACCCACGAAATGGGCTTCGCCAAGGAAGTGGCAAACCATGTTGTGTTTATGGATGAAGGACGGATTCTGGAGCAGGGCTCCCCGGAGGACATCTTCACCAATCCCCAGCACCCCAGATTGAAGGAATTTCTTTCTAAGGTTCTGTAATAGAAAAATGCGGAAGCTGTTCAATGACGCAGCTGCACCTGTAAAATAAAAGTAGACACTCACAAAAGTGTGGGTGTCTACTTTTTCGTAGTATAATGGATTTGGAAAGGATGTGAAACAATGGGCAAGAAAGGAATACCACACAGAAAGTTTAGCAAAGAGGAAAAGATGAA
>JAZONA010000063.1:0-20318 GCA_045654265.1 Faecousia sp. | reverse complement strand
GAGAAAAATGTTGCGATTATCGCAAACTCACAATAGATTAAGCTTTTTTATCTCTCCCTCAGTCAAAAATCAAAGATTTTTGACAGCTCCCTCATCAGAGGGAGCCAAGGCGCTGCTGCGCAGCGCTAAACAATCATTTACCGCTTCCTCACCACCGAGCAGGCCACGAACCCCTCCGACTTTTTCTTCAGCACCCCAGTCACAAAATACCGCATGTCATCCATAGCATGATCATGCTCCTTCTTCACCCGATCCTTCTGCCCACCGGAAAGATCCCATACATAGGCATCCATCTCCCGAATGCAGTCCTCACAGCCCTGACAAATCACAATTCTGCCATCTTTCAGGGCATCGGAGGTCAGCCGAATCCCGGATAGTACATCATTGTCCGCCTTTTGCACACGCCAACCATGCCGCCGCAGCACCTCAATGAAGCTGGCCGCTGACGGATCTACGATCACCGCCTGCACCTGCCGACCTCCCACCAAACGCTCCAACGCCCCGGCGTATTCCTCGTCGGTCATCTGGCGCATCTGCTCCCGGGAGTTGAAGTAAAATTCCTTCACCCGATACCAAATACCCCCACACCTCCCCCACAGCCCCATAGACGTGGGATTGACGGTGCCATAATCGCAGGACACATACCATTGATCGAATGGGCCTGCCGGCACCGGCTGAATCATATCCGGCTCGAAAAAGTCGTACACCCGACCTTCCGCCTGTGCCCATTGACCCAAAATGAACCGCCGGTAGAACACGCCAGTGTACAGCCGTTGATACCGCTGACGAATCGCCTCCGTTAAAGACGGATTGTCCTCCATGGTAAAGTGGAGCCGCAGTCAGTTCCGTTTTTCCGCCTCCTGCACCCAAGTCTTGTAGAACCAATGACTGGGCCCTGCCGGGTTGCAGTTGAACCACAGCCGACTCCCGGCCACGGAGCAACGGGCGCAAGCCTGCTCCACAAAGGACTGGGGCATCAGCGCCACCTCATCCAGCAGAATCCCGGCAAAGGTAATGCCCTGAATCAGACTGGCGGAGCTTTCGTCCCGACCGCCGAAGATGTAAAATTGGTTGGTGTGCCCCCGAAAGGTCACCGTCACCAGATTTTCCGAACGTTTTTCCTTCCAAACCGCCCCCAATCGTTCCAGCCTCGGCAAAATTTCCGACAAGACGTTTCGCCGTAGTGACGCAATGGTCTTACCGCAGACACCGAACCGCTGGCCGTCGAACAGCAGCATTCCCCAGAGGAAGAACGACAGTCCCATAACCATGGTCTTCCCGGAACGCACCGCCCCATCGCAGAGGATGGCCTCGTACCGATGGTAGGGACTGCTGGGCATCCACCAGGTCATGACGGTGCGCTGTTTTGGGGAAAACCGCTCATACCCCGCCATCGCCATCCCCCTGAAGTGCATGCAAAAACGATTCCAGATCCGCCGGATCCTGCCCCGCCGCCTGGGAAAGCTGTTCCAGCGCCCGAAGCCGGTCGATGAGCTTGATCTCCACGGTGCCTTTTTCGTTGCGCTTGACCTCGGACAGTAGACTCAGATCCAGCTTTTCCACCAACGGATCATCCTCCAGTACCAGTCGCACACAGTCGTTTGCCTTGCCGAAAGCCAGCTCCGCCATTCGCCGCACCACATCCTGCCGACGGATGTTTCCATCCCGGATCCGTTTTCTTAAGGATTCCTCCTTCATACCTCTCCTCCCTTTCACCCTCACCGCCGCAAAACCGCCCAAGTTGCATTTAAAGATGCAACCGGATTATTTCTGTCATTGCGAGCCAGCCCACAGGCTGGCGTGGCAATCTCACAGATAAGCGTACCTCTCGGAATAAAACCAGTAAATTTTGGTTATCCTGCGATAGACGGCTTGACAAACGGCTGCAGTTTTTGTAGAATTATATTGGAATCTAACCCGTAGGAGGTAACATATATGAACGAGAACACCAAGAAGGCGCTGAATATCGTGGGCATCGTGGCAATGGTCGTTGGTCTTGCCGTGCTGTGCTACGTTGGCGTAAAGTATGCCAAGCGCATCCCCGAGCTGTGGAAGAAGTTCTGGGATAAGACCGAAGCCAAGGTCTTCCGCCTGAAGGTTTACATGGACTAATAAAAAATCGGGTACGTATTTGGAACGTACCCGATTTTTTTGTTGGCTTTTTTCGAAAAATGTGCTATAATAGTTGGGAATTTTTCAGGAAAGGGGTGTGGACATGGAGCGGATCTCGGAATTATTTCTCCAGGCGCTGAAGGCGGCGCTGGAGGACCGGCAGGTAAGCTGGGGCGATGAGGTCACGGCGGAGGAACTGGGTCATATTTTGTCGCTTTCTCAGGAGCATCATGTCCAGCCCATGATTTTCGAGGCAGTTTACACCTGCCCTGCTGCTGCCCAGCTGGAGCCAACGGTAATTGCCCTTTGCCGTCGAAACACGGTGCAAACCGTCATGGCGCAGGCAGTCAAAACCCAGGAGTTTTTGGAGCTTTCTGCCCATTTGCGGCAGGCAAACATCCAACCTTTGGTGGTTAAAGGAATTATTTGCCGGAATTTGTACCCCAAACCGGACTACCGTTTTTCCGGGGATGAGGACGTATTTTGTGGCGAAAATCAGTTTCAAAAATGTCACAACGCCATGATCTCTTTCGGCATGGAGCCTGGCAGCACCAACCTGGATTCCTACGAAGTCCCCTATCGCAAGGGCGACGGCACCCTTTATATTGAGCTGCACAAAACTCTGTTTTCTGCGGATTCCGATATTTTTTCCGACTGTAATCGGCTGTTTGACCATGCTTTCGACCAATCCGTTACCATTGAGATCAACGGCACCCCGGTATCCACTCTGGGCTATACCGACCACATGCTGTACCTGATTCTCCATGCTTTCAAACATTTTCTGCACAGCGGATTTGGCATTCGGCAGGTTTGTGACATGGTTCTGTTTGCGAATATGTACGGCGAAAACGTCGATTGGAAGTATGTTTTGAAGAAATGTCAGGGTATCCGTGCGGACAAATTCGCCGCCGCCATCTTTGAGATTGGCCGCAGGCACCTGAATTTCGATCCGGATCGAGCCCACTATCCCCAATTCTGGCGGGAGATTTCGGTGGATATCGACCCGATTCTGGAGGATTTGCTATGCGGCGGCATCTATGGTGCTTCCGATCGCAGCCGCGTACATAGTAGTAATATGACGCTTAATGCGGTTTCTGCGGATAAAAAGGGACGGAAAATCAAGGGAAATGTATTTTTTACCATTTTTCCTCCGGCAAAAAGTTTGGAAAACCGCTTTTCGTATTTGCACAAAAAGCCGTTTTTGCTTCCAATTGCGTGGATTTCCCGCATTTTTGCATACATAAAGGAGAGCCTTACGGAGCCCTCCAGCGCCGCATCGGAGGTCATCCGCACCGGAGAGCGCCGGGTGGAGCTGCTACGGCAATACGATATTATCGACTAAGGAGGGATGCTCCATGGCTCGGGTTTTGGACACACAAGCCTTTTTGGACACCGTTTGCGACCTGCTCCGGGAGGGGCAGACCAGCGTCCCCATCCCCGTTACCGGGGGAAGCATGATCCCCTTCTTTCACAGCGGCGACACCGCCTACTTAGACCTGCTGACCCGGGAACCCCGGCGTGGCGATATCGTACTGTACACCCGGAATAACGGACGTTACATCCTCCACCGGATTTACAAGGTGAACAAGGATGGCAGTTATGTGATGGTGGGCGATGCACAGCAAGAGCTGGAGCTGCTGCCCAGCCGGGAGCAGATCCACGCCATCGTCACCGCCGGACGGCACAAAGGCAAGCTGATGACGCCAAAGAGTCTGCGTTGGCAACTCTACAAGCATGTTTGGCTGTGGCTGCGACCTTTCCGCTACCGGCTGATGCAATTGAAGTGATTTTTCCATAGTGACCCCTCTTATACACAATGCCCCGGGTAGCACATTCTGTGCTACCCGGGGCATTTTACTTATTTATTGTGATTTCTGCTGGCAGTCTTGCTCACACTGCTGTGAGAAGACTTATGGCTGTGAGATCGACGCTCGCTGGTCTTGCCGGTATACTTGCTGGCATACTTGCTGTAGCCGTACTTGCCATAGCCGTACTGGCTGGAGTGGGCGTACTTCTGATAGCCGTAGTCATAACCGTAGCCATAAGCAGACTTGTAACCGTAACCATACTGACGGTGGAACCGGGGCACACCATTGAAGATGATGCCGGTGATCTTCACGTCCTTCTGGTGCAGAGCCGTGATGGCGTTCAGCACCTGCCCCTTCTGGGCGTAGTCCTGCTTGACCACATAGATGACGCAGTCCGCATGGCGGCACAGCTCAGTAGTATCCGACACAATGTCGCTGGGCGGGGTATCGATGACCACATAATCATAATGGGTCAACAGCTGGGCGATCACCCGATCAACGGCATTGCCGTCGATGGAGTAATGCCGCTTATCGGTACTCCGGGCGGAAATAAACTCGAGCTGATGCTTTTCGTTGATACGGACGCAGTCCAGAGGATTCTGATTCTCATCCCGCAGGCAATCCATCATGCCATAGCCGGTAGCCTTTTCACCCAGAGAACGGGCAATATTCTGACTGCGCAGGTCAGCATCCAGCAGAACCACCTTATGGCCGTCCTGCTTCAGCGCCATCGCCATATTAATGGCCACGGTGGTCTTGCCCTCACCGGCCAGGGTACTGGTGATGAGGATGGATTTTCCGGTCTGGTTATCAAAGAGCTTCTTAATCTTCACACGCAGACCACGGAAGGACTCTGTCATGTTCAAATCAGAGTCTGCAGTAATCAGCTCTTCTTTCCCGTTGCGGCGTCTCTTCTTGTCCACCTTGGGCAGAGCCACCAGAATGGGAATGTTCACAGATTCCTTCATTTCTTCCGTGGTCTGAATGGTACGGGTCAACAAAGCGCAGCCCAGAATAACCAGCAGGCCCAGCAAGGCACCAACCAGGCCGCCCTTCAATGCAGAGGACACCGGCTCAAAGTTGTTGATCGGATGGGTAGGTACGGTAGCATTGCTAACGATCTTAACCTGGGGATTTTCCACCATGTTGGCAGCCACTCGGGGGAAACATTCGATCAGCGCCTCCAAATGATCATAGGCATCCTGGGGATTATCGCAGGTCACTGTCAGCCGAAGCATGTTACTATCTGCCACAGCAACGGCACTGGGCGTACCTCTTGCATAGCCGGAGGGTACATGCTGATTGACCAGATCCCGCATCATATCGGTGGTCATCAGCCGGGGGAAGGCCGCAGCCAGCTGCTCAGCGGCATACTGATCGTAATAGGCAGCGGTGCCGAAAATATCGCCGGGGTTGTAGCCGGCATCAACCGTAAAGATAGCCTTAGCCTCATACAGGGGAACGAAGTTGCGCTTATCCTGTATGGTGTTCAAGGCACCAAGCAAAACTGCCAAAATCAGAACGCCCGGCCACAAATTTACAAATACGTTTTTATAACGGATCGCCAAATTCAGCAATTTGATCGGTTCTTGTTCTTGCTTATCAAGTTCCATAGTCGGCACCTCCTTTAGCGATCTTTACCGGATCTGTGATTTTTGTGGTTCCGGCCATTGTAGGAATATTTCTTGCCACTACTGTAGCTGTATCTGCCGTAGCCATACTTGCCGTAGGAACCATAAGGACCATAGCCATTGTCGGTACCGTACACATAGCGACCCCGGAGGGAATTGCGCATATTGTTCAAAATACAACCAATGAAAGCAGACTTACACTTGCGCAGATTGTCAACAGCATCGTTGACATCGCAGGCGGCAGTGTAGTCCTGACGAACAACCAGCATGGAGCCGTCTACCATATCCGCCAGGATTTCCGCATCGGGGAACATGCCCATAGGGGGAGAGTCCACGATGACGAAGTCGAACACCCGTAGTTGGCGAATCAGAACCGGCATGGTGTCGCCGGAGATCAGCTCAGCGGAACGGGTATCGGTATTGATGGGGAACAACATATAAAGACCCAGCTGCTCATGGCGAACCATACATTTCCGAACATTTTCCAGTGAGTAAGGATGGGCCAGAAGCTTGTTCAGCGGCATGGAGCTTTTGTAATCACCGTTAAAGAACCGGGCCATAGCAGGCTTACGCAGGTCGCAATCCACCAATGCAACGCTGTGACCCTTCAGAGCCAGCGCAGCTGCCACATTACCGGCGATGGTGGATTTACCCTCGCTTTCACCCACGCCGGAAATCAGGAACACTTTCCGTCCACGGGCATTGGCTTCATGCTCAAGCTGGCTGCACACGGCGCCGATCTGCTCTGTATAAGCAAAGCTGGTGGTAGGCGAAAACACCTGAACATGGCGCTTTGTACGCTTGAATAGGGTATCAACGATCGATTTCACAGTGCGGTGCTTTCGCTCGTGGCAAACTGCTGCAATGATGGGAGAATCCAGCTGGTCACGGGCACCGTTGCGGGTCATAATGGTTTCACTGCCGATGGTCACATAGCACATCAGGGCAATGACACCCACTGCGCACAGCGCTGCAACGATCTTCTCCACCTTAGCCACGTTGGTCATGTTGGAAGGTCTTGAAGATACGCTGGGGTTACGCATAATGTTCAACACACTACGGCTGGAAATAAAGTCCGCCATGGTGGGGAACACCACTGACAGCGCATCCAACGCCAAGAACGCCTGCTCCGGAGTGGATGCCGTGGCGGTGACGATGATAAAGTTACTGTCACCAACCTGAGAAGCGGTAATTGTGCCATCAAAATTAGCCAGCCTGGGGTCATAGGCACGGATGCTCTCATTCATCACGTCGGTTTTCAGCAATTCCGTCAGAACAGAGGCCACCTCACGGGTGGAGGTCAGGCTGCCGGTGGTGATGTAAGAGGAAGAACGGGAGTTAACCGAGTAGGTCATATTAGCCTGATACTTCGGCACATGGAGCCAATCGTAGAACAGATTCACCAACATCAGGCCGATCATTGCTGCCGCAAGGATCATCCATACGTTGCGCAGCAACATACGACCCAGGCAGGACAGGGAGATATTGCTCCATTTAATGCGTTTGTTTTCGGTACGGTCTGCCATTTTACCCCTCCTTTACTGCAGCACAACGGTCAGAATAGCTGTGCCATGGCTGCCGTTGGCGGTGTAGGTGTAGGTCACATAGTAGGTACCCTCTTCGGAGCTGACTACCTCGTTTTTGATGCGCAGGTTGTTCATATCCACGTCGCCCACAGGCAGAACAATCTCATCCAGGAAGTCCATGGGGTCGATCTTGGTGCCCACTTCCCGGTAGATCAGGTACTTATTGAGCTTGATCTCAGGACGCATGGGGTCGTTTTCCAGCAGAATCACCGGCAGCTTCTGCCACACGGTATCGCCGATGGAGTTGGTCACCTGAATGGAGATGTTGTACACCTCGGAATTGTTGGTTGCCTCCAGGGTGGAAACACGGATCTTCTGGCTGATATCACCATCCACCACGTCGGTGGCAAGGATTCGATCCAGCAAGGAAACATCCTCGGTGGAGGAGTACATCAGAGGCTGGATAATTTCAAAAGTAGGACAATGGTAGTCGGTATAACGGATCTGGCGGGTGAAGGTTGCCATGTTATCGTCGCTGTCGAATACCATATAGCTGACCTTAGCGGTATCGTTGGAGATCAGCTTGGAAATACCAGAGATCACCACATGAGCAGTCAGATCGCCATCCTGCTGATCGTGAGCGGTGATACCTGCCATCAGCGCAGCACCGGTATCAGAGCTGGAAACCTCCAGGACCCCCTCCGGGCAGCTAATGACCGGCGGCACCTTCCGATCGGAGGAACCTTTATAAAAGTATGTAAAAATCGTGGCCGCCAACAGCACCGCAAACAGAACCGCCAGCACTCGTTTGATTGTTCTCATATTACGCTCCTAACTCTCGCTTACACGCCCACCTTCTGGGAAGGAGGTGCGTAAGTGGGCACCAGAGTCTGAATCCGGCTGCGAAGCAGGGATTCCTGACCCTCCGTTAATTCTCTCAGAGATTCCAACTGAGCATGGAACTCGTCCACGTCAAAGTCGATCTTCTGGCCAATGTAAATCAGGTCATTGGCGGTTTTCTGCAGACCTTCTTCGTCCATCAGCAGCTCCTCATAGAGCTTTTCGCCGGGACGCAGGCCGGTGTATACGATAGGAATGTCCACATCCGGCTCGAAACCGGACAGACGGATCATGTTTCGTGCCAGGTCGCTGATCTTCACCGGCTGACCCATGTCCAGCACGAAGATCTCACCGCCCTTGGCAAAGGCGCCGGCCTGAAGCACCAGAGTCACTGCCTCGGGAATGGTCATGAAGAAACGGGTGATCTCCGGATGGGTAACGGTAACGGGGCCGCCCTTCTTGATCTGCTCACGGAACAAGGGGATGACAGAGCCGTTGCTGCCCAGAACATTACCAAAACGCACCGCTGCAAAGCAGGTATCGCTGGTACCGGCCATGGACTGGACCACCATTTCGCAGATACGCTTGGAAGCGCCCATAACGTTGGTGGGGTTGACAGCCTTGTCCGTAGAAATAAGTACAAAATGCTCCACGCCGTACTTGGCGGCGGCACGGGCGGTATTGTAGGTGCCGAACACATTGTTCTTCACCGCCTCCAGAGGGGAGGTTTCCATCAAAGGCACATGCTTGTGCGCGGCGGCATGGTAGACCATAGTGGGCCGATACTTGTCCATCACCGCATCCATGCGCTTTTCATCCCGGACAGAGCCGATGAGCACGTGGGTGGTCAGATCCGGGTAATTGTTTTTCAGCTCCTGCTCGATGGCATAAGCGTTATTTTCGTAAATGTCAAAGATCACCAGATCCTTGGGCTTGTAGCCAGCCAGCTGACGGCACAGCTCACTGCCGATACTTCCGCCGCCGCCGGTGACCATAACGGTCTTACCCCGGATGAGATCGGACAGGCCACCCATGTCGACCCGGATCACATCCCGCTGCAGCAGATCTTCAATATCAATATCCCGGATAGCCTGAATGGTGACTTCACCGTTGGCAAGCTGGTAAATACCGGGCATCTGTTTAAACTTACAGCCGGTTCGGTTGCAAATATCCCAAATATCCTTCTTGGCCTGGGCACCCAGAGTGGGGATAGCCAGAATGATCTCGGTGACGTTATACTTGTCCACCATCGCTTCGATGGTATCACGGCTGCCCACGATGGGCACGCCCATCAGGTTGCGGCCCTTCTTGTTGGGGTCGTCATCGATGATGCAGACAACCTTATTCTGGGACAGATTACTGTTCTGGAACTCCCGCAGCACCAGAGCGCCGGCGGCACCGGCGCCGATGAGCATGGTACGCCGCTGAGAGCGGTTGATCAGACGATCCCGGACACGGCGTGCGAACCGGTAAGAAAAACGCACCACGGTGGTGGCGATGAACAGCAGCATGGTAAACAGAATCGGAAAACTGATAGGCAACACCATCAGCTTCAGCAGGATCAGCATCATCTGCAACAGACCCAGCAGAATCGATGCAATGAAAATCCGTGCCAGCTCGTCGGGACCGGCAAAGCTCCAAAGGGTATGATACAGTCGGAAAGCCGCGAACAATCCCAGCGCCAGCAGTGTATTAGGCAGCGCCCAGCGCATAGCGATCTGGAGATAGTCGGTTGCCGCCAAAGTGGCAAAGCTAAATTCAAAACGGATAAACAACGCCAAAAACGCCGCCGCATTCAGTACCAGAATGTCCAGTACAAGCAATAGGATGACGCGGGGTAGCATTAGGTTGGGTTCAGATTTCTTTAGTAGAGTCGGCATAGGTTCCGGTGCTCCTTTCGATTTTTCCGTCAAAACAGACAGCATCACATGATATTATACCATATTTTTCAGGGATGTAAATGGATAATCGCGGTTTTTTTAACATTCTAGTAATAAATTCCGTTTTTTCACCAATTCCCCCGGTGAAAAGGGGTAGAAAACCGGGAATGTATGTGCTATAATGGCGAAAACACCAGATTACTCTCCCACCATGGGGCGATTTTGCAGGATCCGCCGGGGATTTTCCCCCAGGAATACCTCTGCCGTTCGCAGGTCGCAGAATTCTTCCGCCCAGCGGCGGATCTGACCCATGTGAGGCGTACGGGCGTAACTGCTGTGACCGTCGCTGGCAAAAAGGTGGGCATTGCCCAGCTCCAGCAGGGCATGGGCCGCTTCCTCAGCCCCTTGTCCCAGTGAGCCTAAGATGCTTCCTTTATTGATTTGCAGGACGTACCCCGCCTCCATCCACCGATCAGTGAGCGTTGGGTCGTACTGGATCGCACCGTAACGCTCCGGATGCGCCACCACCGGCACATAGCCATGTTCCGCTATGCCCGAGAGAATGTTGTCCATGTACAGAAAATCCTCATCAAAATAAAATTCCGTCAGCACATATTTTGTCCCCGCCAGAGTGGGCAACTCATGGCGGCGAGCCAGCTCCGGGGTTTCATTCAGGCACAGAATTTCCGCGCCCATATGCAGCTGCAACGGCACACCCCACCGCTCCAGCGCCAGGGACAGCTCCTGGTGCCGCCGGGCGATTTCCTGCCGCAGCTCCAAAAATTCCAACTCTCCCCGAAAATGGGGCGTCGCCACAATATCGGTCACACCGGATGCCACAGCCATTTTAGCCATGGTCAGCGCCTCTTCCAAATTGGCGGCGCCGTCATCAATTTCGTGGAGAATATGGCAATGAATGTCGATCATACAAGTTCCTCCCGGGAACATACATTATTAAATAAGTATAACATATTGTACCCACCGGATGCAATAGGCAACCGGCGGGAAAATCTGGAAGCTGCAGAAAGGAGCGAACCATGGCGAAAAAGAAAAAACCCTCATCGGAATTTGTGTCCGAGATGGGTAAAAAAGCAAAAGAAGGCACCCTCCGGGGGGTGTGGCTGGACTGGCTGTGGATCTGGTCGTTCAGCCGCCGGCGGTGGGTATCGGTGGTGCTGTATACCCTCTTCGGCATCACCGCCAGCGGCATGGGTCTGGTAGCCGGCGTGATCAGCAAATACATGATCGATGCCATCGTCACCATGAATCTGAACAACCTTTTGCTCTACTGCCTGCTCTCCATCGGCAGTGCGGCGCTGGCCATCGCATTTCAGAGCATGACCTCCCGGTTCTCCGCCAAGCTGAGCATCGCCATGCACAACGATGTGCAGGCCAAGGTCTTTGATGAGCTTCTGCGCACCGACTGGATGGCTCTGAGTAAGTACCCCACCGGCGATCTGCTGAGCCGGTTCTCCGGTGACGTAAGCACCGTGTCCAGCTGCGCCGTGTCCTGGCTGCCCAACGTGATCATCCAGTGCTTCACCATTCTGGCGACCCTGGCGGTGATTCTTTACTACGACCCCATCATGGCACTGATTGGCTGCGCCAGCACACCGATCCTGTTCCTTATGTCCCGGAGTCTGCTGAAAAAGCAGCGGGCACACAACCAGCAAATGCGGCAGGTAGGCGGCGAAATGTCCGCCTTCCAATCCGAATCCTTCCGCAACATCGACACCCTGAAAAGCTTCGGTGTGGAGGATCAGGTGGGCGTTAAGCTGCGTTTTTGGCAGAAGCGCTACCGGGATACGGTACTGGAGCACAATAAATTCACCATCAAAACCAGCATTTGGCTGACGGTTATGAGCAACGTGGTGCAGTACGCCGCTTTGGCATACTGCCTCTGGCGTCTTTGGAACAAGGACATTTTGTTTGGAACCATGACCCTGTTTTTGCAGCAGCGAGCCAGCCTGACCAATGCATTTTCCTCCCTGATGGGCCTGATTCCCACGGCGCTCAGCGGTTCTGTATCCGCCGAACGTGTCCGGGAGCTGACGGAGCTTCCCAAGGAGCCTCGTACTCAGCAGATCCCCATTCCAGATGGAAGCTGTGCAGTTGAGCTGAAGAATCTTCAAGTGGCATACACCGAGGATCGGAAAGTATTGTCCGACGTGGATTTGTATGCCCCCGCAGGACAAATTGTTGCGCTGGTCGGCCCCTCCGGTGAGGGTAAGACCACTCTGCTGCGGCTGCTGTTGGGACTGATCCGTCCCGACGAGGGTACCATGGAGCTGGTCGATCCGGAAGGCAAACGGTATCCGCTGGGTGCGGACACCCGGCGGTGCTTTGCCTACGTTCCCCAGGGTAACACCGTCATTGCCGGCACCGTTGCGGAAAATCTCCGGCTGGGTCATGAGGATGCATCTGACGAGGACATCATCGCCGCCCTCGAAGATGCCTGCGCTTGGGAATTTGTGAAGGAACTACCTTTGGGCATCCACTCCCCCATCGGCGAAGGCGGCAAGGGTCTTTCCGAAGGTCAGGCACAGCGGCTATCCATCGCCCGTGCGTTGCTGCGCCGCGCGCCGGTGATGCTGCTGGACGAAGTGACCAGCGCATTGGATCCCGCCACGGAGCAGCGGGTATTGAGCAACCTGACAAACCGGGGCGTGACCACCATCGTCACCACCCACCGCCCCTCGGTGCTACACCAATGCAGCCGTGCCTACCGGGTGGAAAACGGTCAGGTCACCCAACTCACTCCCGACCAAATCCAAGCTCTTACCATGCAATAAAAAGCACCGCCCGGATGGGCGGTGCTTTTGCTTATTGTCCGTTACGAACCTTCATGAACAGTTCTTCCACCAGACGGGTGGTTTCCTCAGGCAGGTAGCTGTAGCTAGAGCCGTTGCTCAGCACAGATTCCTCCGGGTAAATGACCGGGCTTTCCGCCAGAGATTCGTCCATATGCTCCGTAGCTCCCATGATGGGGGATGCGTAGCAGATATAGTCCATGTTGGCACCGGAGATCTTGGGGTCGCAGAGGAAATTGATAAAGGTTTCCGCCGCTTCCTTCTCCTGAGCGCAGTTAGGGATGCACATGGAATCGATGAACATGTTGAAGCCCTGATTTTCTGGCAGATAGAATGCCAGATCCGGATTTTCATTGATCATCTGCATGCAGTCGCCGGCATAGTAGGGAGCGATGGCTGCCTCGCCGTTGATCATGGAATCATAGACCTGATCCATGACGTACTGCTGCACAATAGGCTTCTGCTCCTGCAGCTTCTGGGCGCAGGCTTTCAACTCCTCGGGGTTGGTGGTGTTCACATCGTAACCCAGCAGGTACTGGGCGATGCCGAAGGCATCCCGGGAGTTGTCGAACATCAAAATGCCGTCGTCGGCATACTTTTCGTTCCACAGCAGCTCCCAGCCGGTAACATCCGCCGGGTCAACCACCTTGGTGTTGTACAGAATACCCACGGTACCCCAGGTGTAGGGCACGGAGTACTTGTTATCCGGGTCGAAGGCGGTGTTCAGGAACGCAGGATCCACGTTCTCCCAATTGGGAATGTTCTCCTTATTCAACTCCAGGAGCATATTCTCCTTGATCATCCGGGCAATCATGTAGTCGGAGGGGATAACCACGTCCACAGTGATGCCGCCGTTTTTCAGCTTGGAGTACATGATCTCGTTGGAGTCGTAGGTGGAGTAATTGACCTTGATGTTGGGATATGCCTTCTCAAACTCGGCGATGATGTCCATGGTTTCGTCAGAGCCGTCAGCGATATTCTGACCCCAGTTGTACACGTTGATGGTCACCTGGTCAGACTTACGGCTACGCAGGAACAGCCAGCCACAGCCGATGGTCAGAGAAACCGCCAGCACGATGGCAACGATCCGCTTGGCCATCTGTGCGCCCTCGCTGGGCATGGTGGACTGCCGCTTGCTGCGCTTCCGGTCGGCACGAACCTGCAGCAGGTTCATACTCACCATCAGCACAAAAATCAGCACAAACAGCAAGGTAAACATGGCGTAAACCTTGGGATGGATGGGCTTTTTGGTGTAGGAGTAGATCTCCACCGGCAGCGTCACAAAGCTGGGACTGCTGACGAAATAGCTGATGACGAAATCGTCCAGACTCATGGTGAAGGCCATGATGGCGCCGGTGATGATACCGGGCATGATCTCGTGCAGGGTAACCTTGTAGAAGGCCTGCAAGGGGGTACAGCCTAAGTCCATGGCTGCATCCGTCAGGGAGCGGTCCATTTGGTGGAGCTTGGGCATCACGTCCAGGATGACGTAAGGCAGACTGAAGGTGATATGTGCCAGAAGCAGTGTCCAGAAGGTCAGGCTATCCCGCTGACCCAGCATTTTCGTACCCACAAACACGAACAGCAGCGACAAGCTGACACCGGTAACAATATCCGGGTTGGTCATGGGGATGTTGGTCAAATTCATGACCACGCTGCGCATCTTGGGCTTCAGGCCGTTGATGCCCACGGCGGCGATGGTGCCGAACACCGTGGAAATAGCGGTGGACAGCACCGCAACCAGCAGGGAGTTACCCAAAAGACTCAGCAGCGCCTCGTCCCGAAACAGTTCGCCGTACTGCTGGAAAGTGAAGCCCTCGAAATTTGTCAGGCTTTTGCCGGTATTGAAAGAGCCGATAATCAGCACCAGCATGGGGATATACAGGAAAACGAAGATCAGCACGGTAAAGACCCGGTTGAGCTTTTTCATACCACCACGCTCCCTTCCGAATCACCACCGAAGCGGTTCATGATGCCGGTGCAGACGAACACCAGAAGCATCAGCACAAGACTCAGAGCGGCGCCCAGATTGGGGTTGTTGCCCTGCTTGAACTGGCGTTCGATGACGTCGCCGATGAGCACCGTGTCGGTGCCGCCCAGCTTTTGGGAGATATAGAAGGTGGACACCGCCGGCACAAAGACCATGGTGATGCCGGAGAAAATACCCGGCACGCTCAAGGGCAGCGTCACACGGCCAAAGACCTGCAGGCCGTTACAGCCTAGATCCTCTGCCGCTTCAATGAGGCGGGTGTCGATCTTCACGATAGTGGCATACAGAGGCAAAATCATGTAGGGCAGATAGTTGTACACCATGCCCAACACCACCGCCGCCGGGGTACGGATCAGCGGCAGAGGGCCGATGCCGATTTTGCCCAGCAGGGAGTTGATGATGCCAGTATCCTGCAAAAGACCCACCCATGCCAAAGTGCGCAGCAGAAAGCTCATGCACATGGGCAGCATCACCAGCATATACAGAAATTTCTGGGTCACGGGCTTGCGGTGAGCGATGAAATACGCCACCGGGTAGCCCAGAAGCAGGCAGATCAGTGCCGAGATCAGGGAGTAGCCGATGGACTGTCCCAAAACCGGCAGATACATGCCCAGATTGCGGATGTTCACCAGAGAAAATTCCCCGGTGGCCGGATCCGTCAGGGCATAGTAACCCACCACGCCCAGGGGGATCAGGGTGAAGATCACCATGAACAACACATAGGGCGTGCTGAGCAGGACGGAGTTATTCTTCTTCATCGTCGGCATCCTCCGCCAGCTCGTCGTACTCGGCAGAGTAGGAGCTGTAGTCGCCAAACATACCGGAATACTCACTCTTGTGCATGATGTGAATATCCTCCGGGTTCAACCGGATGCCGATGGTGGAGCCCACGGCGCAGTAGTCCGTGGTTTGGATGGGCCACTTGAAGCCCTTGAATTCCACGATGATGTCGTAGTTCAGACCCTTGAAGGTGATGGACGTGACAGTGCCCACCAGGTGGCCCTCCTCGGGGGTGACGATGTCAATATCCTCCGGACGGATAACCACGTCCACCGGCTCATTGGGCTCGAAGCCCGCATCCACGCAGGTGAAGGTGCGGCCGAAGAAGCGAACCTTGTAGTCGCTGAGCATCACGCCGTCCAGAATGTTACTTTCGCCGATGAAATCCGCCACGAAGGCGTTCTTCGGCTCGTTATAGATATCCTCAGGCTTGCCGATCTGCTGGATGCGGCCCTTGTCCATGACCACCACGGTGTCGGACATACTCAGCGCTTCTTCCTGGTCGTGGGTGACGTAGATGAAGGTAATGCCCGTAGCCTGCTGAATGCGCTTCAGCTCGTTCTGCATATCCTTGCGCAGACGCAGATCCAGTGCGCCCAGCGGCTCGTCCAGCAGCAGAACCTTCGGCCCGTTGACCAGTGCCCGGGCGATGGCAACACGCTGCTGCTGACCGCCGGACAAGGCAGAGATATTCCGGTGACCGTAGCCCTTCAGGCTGACGATCTCCAGCATCCGGTTGACCCGCTCTTCGATTTGATCCTTGGGCACCTTGGCTACCCGCAGTCCGAATGCGATGTTGTCAAACACATTCAGGTGGGGAAACAGTGCGTACCGCTGGAACACGGTATTGATCTGCCGCTTATAGGGCGGCACATCGTTGATGGTCTGACCGTCGAAGGTGACGGTGCCGGATGTGGGCGTAAGGAATCCGCCGATGATCCGCAGTGTGGTGGTCTTGCCGCAGCCGGAGGGGCCCAGCAAGGTGAGGAATTCATGATCGTTAATGTAGAGATTGATACTGTCGAGTATACGCTCCCCGTCGAACTCCATGGTAAGGTCACGGAGCCTGATGAGTTCCTTGGACATTATCCTCCCCCGTTTCTGTTTATTATTTCGCCACAATATGACAAGTATATTTGTATACCAAAATACCCGCTTTGTCAACGAAAATTCTCGCAAATTAGCGGATTATTTTTTCTGCAATCCTTATATATATTGTAGAGTTTCCAGAAACGGGTATTTTCTTGCAGACCACGTTGATAAATGATTATTTATGTGATTAGAGCACCGCACCTACTTGCCTCTCCCTTTGGGAGAGCCAAGCGGCGGGAGCCAGCCCCCGCCCTACGCCCGCTAAGCAATCATTTATCTTACCGGGCGCATATACTGGTATAGAGGTGGTTATTATGGCAATTGTACAGACGAATATGCCCATTACGTCTGCATCCTGCGAACGTATGATATTAGAAATCACTCGCACCTATCCCTTCTGCCGCTCCGAACTGCTGGCGACCACAGCCTACGGCAGACCTATTCGTACTCTGGTCATCGGTAATGGTCCCCGACGTGTCATCTACTCCGCTGCACACCATGCCAACGAGTGGATCACATCCCTGATTTTGCTGAAATTCGCCGAAGAACTTGCCCAAAACATCACTGAAAACGGTCGCATCGGCAATGTGGACGCTGGAGAACTTTTCGACAAAACCACCATCTACATGGTACCCATGGTGGATCCGGACGGAGTGGATCTTGTAGTCGGCGCCATCCAGCCCGGAGAGCTTGCATATGAAGCCGCACGACACTTATCAGACAATTATCCTGATATTCCCTTCCCGGATGGATGGAAAGCCAATCTGCTGGGGGTAGATCTGAATTTGCAGTACCCTGCCGGCTGGCTGCAGGCACGGGAGATCAAATTTTCTCAAGGCTACGACCGTCCCGGTCCCCGGGATTACGTGGGACGGGCGCCTTTGGGTCAGCTGGAAAGCCGCGCCTTGGCAGGGTATACCGAAGTGATCGATCCAGCAGTTGTACTCGCCTATCACAGCCAAGGCAAGGTGATTTATTGGCAATTTCAGGACATTTTCGTCCCCGGTGCCAGGGAATTGGGCGAAGCCTTTGCCAACGCTTCCGGCTACGAATTGGCAGACACCCCCTTTGAAAGCAGCTTTGCTGGGTACAAAGATTGGTTCATTCAGCGATTCCGTCGACCCGGGTACACCATCGAAGTGGGTGAGGGCAACAATCCTCTGCCGCTGAGCCAGTTCGATGAAATCTACCGGGATAACTTAGGCATCCTCACCACCGCAGCTTTGGGAATATAAAAAATAAAACGGAGCTGAAATCAGCTCCGTTTTTCATTCCATAATATTGTTCCAAACCATACGGCAACCGCGACGCAGAGAAGCAAACTCTGCAACCTTCAGCGCCCTGATGATATTCTCGCCGGTATACTCGCCGGACATACTGCTCAGCACAGCGCTCACCGTTTCAACGCCGCCCAGATGGTACAGCACCACGCACACCATCTGTCCCTTTACATCCTGAACGCCCATTTTCTTGGCAGCCAGCATGTATTGCTTCAAGCGCTCATTCATCTGCGCGTCCTGCACACGCACGCCCACCCGGGAGCCCAGAATCTGGCTCAGGCACGCTGCCTTTTCGGAATCTGCGCTGACAATGTAGCTGCTCCAGTCCGCATGATCCAGATCATAGCCGATACCGGCAGTATCTAGCTTTTCAAAGCCCTCCGGGTCGGCCTTGCGGATCTTCAGCAGAAGTGCCTGCGCTTCTGCGCCAAACCATTGGCCTCTGCCAATGGCAATTCCGCATCCAGGCAATTCGTTGATCTGATCGTAGCGGGCGTTGCCGCTAACCAGGCCGTACACAGCCTCCCGGAGCTTATCCATCTGAATCTTGGTGGCATTTCCCTGGTAATCGGGGCTGCAGATGTAGATAATAGAGCCGTCCGTTACCTTATAGCTCTTATAATTGACCCAGCCGCCGATGTAGGCACCGCCGTTGGAATTGGAGTTACCCTCCACCGTGTAGATCAGGCCGTCCTCGTAGCCAACCACCAGACCGACATGGTCGGTAGATACGTTGCTACGGCCATAATGGAAGAAAATGATGTCGCCGGGCTGAGGGATGTACTTGCCGTTGGCCACGTCACGGCGGCGATATGCCCGATCCTGCTGCTTGAACCACTGCAGAATGCTGGGAACATGTCCCTGCTTGGGCACCACATTGGTATCCACACCAGCCTGCGCTGCACACCAGGATACAAAAATGCCGCACCATGCGCTTTGTGTGCCATACCATCTGCCGTATTCGGTACAGTTACCACTACCCTTATGTTCGCCAGAGAGCTTTTTGGAGGAATTACTCTCCTGATAGCCCACCTGAGAAAGAGCGATATTCACAATATCGGTTCTGCCGTTGCCGGTCAGCTCCACTTTTTTCAGAGCCTGATAATAAGGACCGGACATGTAAGACTCTGAACCGGTATAGTCCAGCGCCTTTACCGGCATCAGCACTGCGGCACTCAGACCCAGCGCCAGCACACCGGCCAGCAGTCGCTTACAAAATTTACGCATCTCGAACTCCTTACAAAACAATTACACTTCTGTTACAAACTGTAACTATTATACACAACCTTTAAAAAAAAGCAAGCAAATCCTGTATTTATGTGAAATATTTGGCATATATCCCAATAAATCCCTCAGGAAACGGCCCAATATAACCTTTTATACAATGATTTTCATAAAAATATCGCATTTTCTCCCTGAATAGAACCTCTTTTGGTTACAAACACTACCCACGAACACCAAATACAGGAGGTTTTACCAAAATGCTTCGTAACCGAATTTTGTGCTTGATTTTGTGTGCCTGCGCAGTGGTGAGTCTTGCCGGAAGCGCCATTGCTCTGGAGGTGGACAGCGATCAGGTATACTGCTTTGAAGCGTCGGATTTCGCTACCGGCGATACCATGACCGGCATCTGCGTCACCGGCTTGCCCGATCCCGGCACCGGCACCGTAATGTTGGGCCAACGGGTGGTGAAGAATGGTGACATTCTCACTGCCGATCAGCTCAGCGCCATGACCTTTGTGCCCCTGCGTTCCGAGTCCAATGCCCAGGCGCAGGTCACCTATTTGCCTATTTTTGCTGATCGGGTGGAGCCTGCAGCGGTGATGACCATTGCCATTCGGGGCAAGGAGGACAAGCCGCCCGTGGCGGAGGATTCCGCTGTGGAAACCTACAAGAATCTTCCCAACGAGGGGAAGCTGAAAGCATCCGATCCGGAAGGTGATGCGCTGACCTACACCCTGATCCGCCAGCCTAAGCGAGGCACCGTGAGCATCCGGGAAGATGGCACCTTCACCTATACCCCAAAAAAGAATAAGGTTGGCACCGATTCTTTCACCTTTACCGCTACCGATCCTGCCGGGAAGGTATCCCGGCAGGCGACTGTGACCATTCAGATCCTCAAGCCCGAAAACAACACCCAGTACACGGATACCGTGGGCAAGGACTGTCGGTTTGCGGCAGAATGGATGAAGAATACCGGGCTGTTCGTAGGCGAGCAGGTGGATGGTCAGGTTCGTTTTCAGCCGGATAAGGCAGTGAGCCGTGGGGAATTTTTGACCATGCTGGTAAAGACCTTGGACATTCCCATGGATGCAAACACCGAAAAAACCGGTTTCACCGATGAGGTTCCTGGCTGGCTGAAGCCCTATCTGGCGGCAGCGTTGCGAGCCGGGGTTACCGTGGGCTGGCCGGAGCAGGAAACCTTTGGTGCTGAGCAGTCCATCACCGGTGCCGAAGCGGCGCTGTTGCTGCAAAACGGTCTGGGTCTGCCGGTTATCGACGTGAGCAACAAGGAAACCGGCAGCGAGCTGCCTGCATGGGCGGGAGAAGCCCTGATGGCCACCGCCGC
>JAZONA010000062.1:0-13694 GCA_045654265.1 Faecousia sp. | reverse complement strand
TGAACCCCTCTGCCAAGTTCCCCACTGCTTTCATTGAGAGAAAGAAGATGGAGTACTCCTACAACGATGGCGAGCTGTACTACTTCATGGATCAGGAGACCTATGAGCTGGAGCCCATCGATTCCAGCAACCTGGACGATTCCTTCAAGTTCGTCAAGGAGAACGACATCTGCACCGTTATGAGCTACAAGGGCAAGGTCTTCGGCGTTGAAGTCCCCAACTTTGTTGACCTGGTTGTTACCGAGACCGAGCCCGGTTTCGCTGGCAACACTGCTACCAACGTCACCAAGCCCGCTACCGTTGAGACCGGCGCTGAGGTGAAGGTGCCCCTGTTCATCAACGAGGGCGACAAGATCCAGATCGACACCCGTACCGGTGAGTATCTGGGCCGTTCCAAGGCTTAATTTGTACCAATTATAGGGGACGATGCAATGTCGTCCCCTATTTCCAAAATGCTTTTGTAAAGGAGTATATGTTATGAACATTTACGAAAAAGCTGCTTACCTGAAGGGCCTCATGGACGGCCTGAATCTGGACACCGAAAAGGCTGAGGGCAAGATGATTGCCGGTATCGTGGAGCTGCTGGGCGATCTGACCAAGCGCCTGCACGATGTGGAGGAGACCACCATTGCCATCTCCGATGAGCTGGACGAAATCGAAGAGGATCTGGATGCCATCGAGGATTACATCCTGGATGAGGATGACGATGACTACGACTTCGACGACGATGACGAGTACGAGGATGAGGGCTTCGACTTCGGTGACGAGGACAGCATCATCTACGAGGCAGAGTGTGTCTGCGGCAACATCGTAACCTTCGACGAAGAGATTCTGGAAGCCGGTAGCATTATCTGCGATAACTGCGGCGAGACCCTGGAATTCAGCTTCGACGACGTGGAAGAAGAGTAAAATAAATGGGCGTACAGCTAAGCTGTGCGCCCATTTTTTATCCCCAAAAGAATAACCGGGCGGTAAGAGATGCCACCAGAAAGCCGGTCATGTCTGCAAGCAAAGCGGCAATCATGGTGTAGCGGGTCTTTTTGATCCCGGCGGCACCAAAATACACGCTGATGGCGTAAAAGGTGGTTTCTGTAGAACCCAGCATTATGGCAGCAGTACGCCCCACAAGGGAGTCAGCACCGTGCTTTATGATCAGATCTGCTCCAACTGCCAAGGCCGCACTGCCGCTGATGGGACGGATCAGTACCAGCATGGCGGTTTCCGGAGGTATCCGAAAAAATGAGAAAACCGGCGAAAAAAACCGGGTCATCAAATCTACAGCACCGGAAGCCCGGAGCATGGAAACGGCGGTAAGTAACAGTACCAGCGTCGGGGTGATGGTGGCTACCAGGCGTAGTCCTTCAGCGGCGCCGTCCAGCATCAGGTTGTATGGATCTGCCTTTTTCCGCAATGCAATGGCGCAGGAAATCAGCAGTAAAATCGGTACAATGTAATCAGTCACGCCACAGCCTCCCCAAAAGAAATGCACTTAGCAGACCGATCCCGGCAGAGCAGAGGCTTGTCACCCAAACTGCCGGGAGGATGTCGTAGGGCTTGGCACATCCGGCGGCTAGCCGAATGGCCGCAACATTGGCAGGAATCAGTTGTATGGATGCGGTGTTCAACACAATGAGTCTGCAAAGCTGATTGGTAGCAACATTGGGGCGATTGGGGTCCACCATTCGTTTGGCTGCCTTGATTCCCATGGGAGTTGCGGCGTTACCCAACCCCAGTATGTTGGCGCAAATGTTAGCGCTGAGATCCCGGGAGAGCGCTGGGTCTGTCCTTGTGCCGGGAAAAAGGAAGTGCAAAAATGGTCGCAGAACCTTTGAAAGAGCCCCGGTAATCCCTGCCTTGTCCATCAGGTTTCCGACTCCCGACCAAAGACAAATTGAGCCAGCCATGGCTATTGCTAGTGAGATGCCACTTTGCGCTCCCTCGATGGTGGCTGCGGCAAGCAGCGTCCCTTTGCCGAGAATGGCAGAGGAAATTATTGAAATTAATACCAAAATTGTCCAAATCCAACTTATTACCAAGGAAACACACCCTTTCATTTGTATACTATGCTGGAAAAGGAGGGGCGATTCCTATTATTTGTTACAAAAAGTAACATTATTTGAAAAAACCATTTGACAACGCAACAAAGGTTTATTATAATGGTGATAAATTAAATCAGGCGTTATGTACATCGGTTGTGGACAATGCCGGTTTAGTATTTTGTGAGGAAAGGAGGGGCTGCTATATGAAGTCAACGGGTATCATTCGTAAAGTGGACGAACTGGGCAGAATCGTGCTGCCAATTGAACTGCGGCGAACCTTGGATATCGCTGAGCGGGATGAATTGGAGATCTACATGGATAATGATCGGATCGTGCTCCAGAAGTTTGAACCTTCCTGTGTATTCTGTTCATCCTCCGACGGTCTGGTTAACTACCGGGGCAAGAATGTTTGCCGTGAGTGCGTCCGCAATATGGGCAGAGTTTAACAACAAAATCGCGACAGTAAAAATACTGTCGCGATTATTTTATAGTTGCAACGCCGCATCGTAGACCACATTTTTGGGAAGATCCAATTCCTTGGCGGTCTGCTTGATGGCATCCTTGCGGCTCATGCCGGTGTCCATGAGAGCCTGCACCCGGGCGGCGGCATCCTCAGCGGTGGCGCTGACCTTTTCTACTGCAGGGGCGCCCGCAACCACCAGAACAAACTCGCCTTTAGGGGGCTGTGCGGTGTACTTCTCAATGGCCTCACCCAAAGTGGTGCGCACCACTTCTTCGTGGAGCTTGGTCAGTTCCCGGCAAAGGCTGATTCCTCGGTCGTTGCCGAATACCTCTGCCATATCCTCCAGGGTGGAGAGGAGCTTGTGGGGCGCTTCGTAGAAGATCATGGTGCGCTGCTCAGAGATCAGGCTCTCCAGATGCTCCCGGCGGCTCTTTTTGGCTGTGGACAGAAAGCCTTCAAAGCAAAATCTGCCGGTGGCCTGACCGGAAATACTCAGTGCGGTGATTACGGCACAAGGGCCGGGAATGGCGCAAACGGTAATGCCTGCTTCGGCGCACTGCTTCACCAAATCCTCTCCGGGGTCGGAAATGGCAGGACTGCCTGCATCGGATACCAGTGCGCAGGTTTCGCCGGCCAGAATCCGCTCCACGATCATATTTCCTTTAGAAGCCTTGTTATGCTCGTAGTAGCTGACAAGGCTTTTTTTGATGCCCAGATGATTCAGCAGCTTCAATGATACACGGGTGTCCTCCGCCGCAATGAAATCCGCCGCTTCCAGGGTTTCCCTGCAGCGGGTGGAGATGTCGCCCAGATTGCCGATGGGCGTAGGAACCAAATACAGCATACCAGCCATGGTGATGCCTCCTAACTGTGATAAATTTCGTTATATTCTGGGGTGGGCTGACCGTTTTCGTCGAATAAGGACAGTTCCTCCCAAATTAGACCCGGTTTTCCGCCTTTTCGGCACTGCAGCAGGATCAGGCTCACGTCGCCACCGGCACGGTGGCGCACCAGCCGAAGCCGTTTCGGCTCCAGTCCAGCTTTTGCCGCACAGCCGCAAAGCTGACCAAGGCGTTCCGGTTTGTGTACAATGTAAAAATCGCCGCCGTAGCGCAGAGCCCATGCCGCCGCCTGAAAAAGCTCCTCAGGCTGGCACAGATCCTCCCGACGGGCGGTGGGGGATGCCTTGCTGGCAGGGCCGCCGGAAAAATAGGGGGGATTGGATACGCATATGCGAAAACTTCCGGGGGCAAACAGCTGGTTCACAGTCCGCACATCGGCGCATATACTGTGCAGGCGGGGAAGATCGTTGCGGCGAATATTTTCCAATGCGGCTTCGTGGGAGCGGGTGTCCAGCTCCACGCCGGTGACGGTGCAGTTTGCATCCTTGGCGCAAAGTAACATTCCCAAGGTGCCACCGCCGGAACAAAGATCCAACACCGTGGCATTGGCTCCAAGCCGCACAAAATCCGCCAACAGCACCGAATCGGTACTCAGGGGAAACACTCCCTCGGGGAGCTCCAGTGTCAGGCCGCCGCGTAAAACTTCCATGTTGCCTCCAGATGAAAAAATAGGGCCTGCGCAACTAACTTGAGTGCGCAGGCCACTTGCGATTCTTTAGAATCAGCCTTCCTCGATAGCTTCAGTGGGGCAGTTGTCAGCGCAAGCGCCGCAGCTGACGCAAACGTCGGCATCGATGACGTACTTGTCTTCGCCTTCGGAGATAGCCTCCACGGGGCAGTTGTCAGCGCAAGCGCCGCACTTGACGCAAGCGTCAGTGATATTGTAAGCCATGATTTTCCCTCCATGTATGTTTTTATGGCACGCCGACCAGCGGCGTATCTTTATTCTAGCATGGATTTTAGAAAATGCAATTCCTTTTTTCACTTTATGGTATATTTTTTCTTTTGGCGGGGAGAATCAACCGGGTGAGGGGGGATACGGATGCGATATGACCCGGAGGCAACAGCTCTTTTGCTGGCGGCGGCCCGTCAAGCACGAGGCATGGGACATAGCTATGTGGGAAGAATCCATTTGCTGTTGGCGCTGGCAGAATTGCCGGGGCAGTTGGGGCTTTTGATGCGGAAAAATGGATTGGAGCCGGAATTGCTAAGAAAAATCGTTGAGGCGCTCTATGGCAACGGCACGGCAGATCTGCCCTTACCCCAAGGACTGAGTCGGGAAGCGGAGCAAACACTTATCAGTGCCGCCAGAGAGGCGAAGCTACTGGGGAGTCATCAAGTATCCTGTGGGCATATTTTGCTGACCCTGCTGCGCAAGCCAGGGGAAGTTCTGGAGCTGAGTTTGGCGGATACCGACGCTCTGTTCACAGACATTTTGGAATACTTATCCGCCGGTGGAGAAACAAAACGGAAAAAGGAGGGGACTGCCACGAAACTGCTGGAGCAATTTAGTGTCGACCTGATCCAAAAGGCTCAGTCCATGGATCCGGTGATCGGACGGGAGCGGGAGATCGATATGGTCATCGGGATCCTGAGCCGGAAAAATAAGAATAATCCTGCCCTAATCGGTGAGCCGGGGGTGGGCAAAACCGCCATTGCGGAGGGACTTGCCCAGCGGATGGCCGTGGGCAACGTGCCGCCCCAATTGAAGGATAAGCGGCTGATTAGTCTGAATATGGCCAATTTGGTGGCAGGAACCAAGTACCGGGGAGAGTTTGAGGAACGGCTCCGGGATGTGCTGGGGGAGATTCGCCGAAGCGGCGATGTGATTCTCTTTGTGGATGAAATGCACACCATCGTGGGTGCCGGTGCTGCGGAGGGTGCCATCGATGCGGCGAATATTTTCAAGCCTGCCCTGGGGCGTGGGGAGCTTCAAATGCTAGGGGCAACCACCTTGGCGGAGTACCGCAAGTATATCGAAAAGGATCCTGCTCTGGAGCGGCGCTTTCGCCCGGTGACGGTGGCGGAGCCGGATAAAGATGCCACCATGGCGATTCTGCGTGGCTTGAAGCCCGGACTGGAAAGGCATCACCGGCTTCGCATCACCGATGAGGCTATGAAAGAAGCGGTGCGGCTGTCGGTGCGGTATTTGCCGGATCTGTATTTGCCGGATAAGGCCATCGATCTACTGGATGAGGGTGCGGCCCATGCCCGGATGGAGGAACTGAATCAGGGGCGTGGGCGGCAGGATTTGGAACTGGAGCTCCATGAAGCGGTGCGGGAGAGCCGGTTTGAGCGGGCGGCAGAGCTTCGGGATCGGATGCAGAAAATCGCTGTTCGTCCCACGGACAGCCGACGTCCCCGGGTGGTGACCGGCAGTGATGTGGCCTGGGCGGTATCGGCACGTACCGGCATCCCGGTGGGAAGACTCACCGCCAATGAACGGGAACGTCTGCTGAAACTGGAAGAGGTATTACAGCAAAAAGTGATGGGGCAGGATCAGGCGGTATCCACTGTGGCGGAAGTTGTACGCCGGGGCTTCAGCGGTGTCCGGGATGAAAATCGCCCCATTGCGTCGCTGATGTTCACGGGCCCTACCGGCGTAGGAAAAACGGAGTTGTGCCGGGTGTTGGCGGAGGAATTGTACGGCAGTAAAGACGCTCTGATTCGGCTGGATATGACGGAATATATGGAAAAACAGTCGGTATCCCGGCTCATCGGAGCGCCTCCGGGATATGTGGGCTATGAGGAAGGTGGTAAGCTGACAGAGGCTATCCGCCGCAGACCTTACTGCCTTGTGCTGTTGGATGAGTTGGAAAAAGCCCACCGGGATGTATCTGGAATTTTGCTTCAAATCATGGAGGAGGGGTGCCTGACGGATTCCACCGGTCGCCGGGTCAGCTTCAAAAATGCCATTGTGGTAATGACATCCAACATCGGCGGCGAAATTCGGGGGGACGGGTTAGGATTCCAGCCATCAGGGCGCAATGGACAAACAGATGCGGCCTTGCGGCAGGCATTCAGTCCTGAATTTTTGGGTCGGCTGGATCGGGTGGTGCATTTTGCTCCGCTGGATGAAAAGGCTATGGATGCCATTGCGGAAAAATATCTACACCAGATTCAAAATCGCCTGGAAACCATGGGGATTCAGTTACAGCTGCCGCCGGAATTACCCGGTGCCCTTGGCCGCCGTTGCGGCAAAAAGGAGGGGGCACGGCAACTGCGCCGTCTGGTTCAGGAGGATGTGGAAGGGCCTCTGGCATCCTTGCTCCTGCGAAGCAGCAAAAAGCCTGCTAAAATCAAGGCTTCATACAAAGATGGCACACTCCAATTTCAGGGGTGAAAATACGCGGTCATTTTGAGGAAAATGACCAGTTATTGTAGCGAAAACCGCACATATAGAACACCTGTTCTATATGTGCGGTTTTATGCCAATTTCCATAATTTTTTTGCAGAAAATAGTAAAAAAATATTGATTTTTTGCGATGGAGGGTATATACTGTTATCAAGTGGAGCAAAATGGAGTAAAAGTGGAGTAAAATGGAGGAGGTGAGGCAAAATGATCGGTAAATATCCTGCTAAGCTGGACGACAAGAATCGTCTGTTTGTGCCTGCGAAGCTTCGTAGCGAGCTGGGCGAGGCATTCTTTGTGACCCTCGGTGTCAACTGCGGTCATCGTTGCCTCACGGCTTACACCACTGCCGACTGGCAGACCCTCAGCGACAACTACAATGCTTTACCTATTTCCCAACGTGGTGCAGCTACCAGCCTGATCTTCATCAATGCTGCGGAATGCACTCCGGACAAGCAGTTTCGTTTCATGCTCACCCAGAACCTGCTGGACTACGCCGGCATCGGCCGGGAAGTGGTCATCGTTGGCCGCGCCGGTCAGGCGGAGATCTGGGATGCAGAGGAGTTCGCCGCATTTGAGGCTGAGAACCTGACTCCTGAAAAACTGCTGGCATCTTTGGAGGCCATTGGCCTATGAGTGAATTTTATCATGTTTCCGTCCTGCTGGACGAGTGTATCGAAGGTCTGAACATCAAGCCCGACGGCATTTATGTGGATGGCACCTTGGGCGGTGCCGGTCACTCCAGCCAGATCGCCAAGCGACTGACCACCGGTCGGCTGATTGGTATTGACCGGGATCCGGTGGCGCTGAAGGCCGCCTCGGAGCGCTTGGCACCTTATATGGATCGGGTCACCCTGGTTCATTCCAATTTCTGCGAGATCAAATCCGTTTTGCAGGAGCTGAATATCCCCGGCGTGGACGGCATTTTGCTGGATCTGGGCGTATCTTCTCCACAGCTTGACGATGCCCAGCGAGGCTTCTCCTACATGGCCGACGCACCGCTGGATATGCGCATGAACAGCGGCGATGCTCTCAGCGCCTACACGGTGGTCAACACCTGGCCGCAGGAGGAGTTGAAGCGCATCCTATACGACTACGGCGAAGAGCGCTACGCACCGCAGATTGCATCGGCGATCTGCCGTCGTCGCACAGAAAAGCCCATTGAAACTACTTTGGAACTGGTGGATGTGATCCGAAGCGCCATGCCTGCCGCGGCGCTCCGTGAGAAACAGCATCCTGCCAAACGAAGCTTTCAGGCCATCCGCATTGCCGTCAACGATGAATTGGGCAGTGTGGAGCAGGTGATGCGGGATGCGATTCCCTGCCTGAATCCCGGTGGCCGACTGGCCATTATTACGTTCCATTCCTTGGAGGATCGGATCGTAAAGAACGGCATGACCAATGCATCCAAGGGCTGTACTTGCCCGCCTAATTTCCCGGTTTGCGTCTGCGGCAAGAAGCCGCAGGTAAAGCTGATCAGCCGCAAACCCATCGTCTCCGGCGATGAAGAGCTGGAGCGCAACCCCAGAGCCCGAAGCGCAAAGCTTCGTGTCTGCGAAAAAATATAACATCCCGAAGAGGGGAGTGAACATACATGGCACGTCAACCGGATATTCAATATGTAAGCCTTTACACCCATGGCAGCGCTGCCCGGAAGCTGGAAGTCCAGCCTAAAAAGAAGAATAAGGTTGCCTTGCCCAAGCCCAAGGTCCGCCGGGACAAGCGGGTTGTGCTGTATGTGGACCCCCTTTCTGTTTGCGCGGTATTTGCGGCTGGCTTACTGCTGGTTGCTATGGCAGTGGGCATGATCCGTCTGGGCGTTGCATCTTCCCAGGCGCAGAAGGCGCAAGCCTATGTGACCCAGCTGGAAGCGGAAAACGAGCAACTGCGTGACACTTACCTTGCCGGTTACGATGCGGAGGAGGTTCGCCGTCAGGCAGAGGCTATGGGTATGATCCCCATTGAGGACGCCCAGCACGTGACCATCGATGTTCAAATTCCTCAGCCCGAGCCGGAGCCCACCTTCTGGGAAAATATTGGACTGTTCTTTTCTGAGCTTTTTGCATAAAGCCTGACCCGGTCAATAAAATTAGGATAGAACTGCATGGGCAGTGAGGGTGCGCCCTTACTGCCCATTTCATCCTAATGGAAAGGCCGGTGTCTTATGGCGAAAAAGACCGGAAACCGACGGGAATTTCACCGGGTTCGGGGAGATTCCGCACAACACAAACGGATCATGGCAGTCATGCTGATATTGGGACTGGCGGTGTTCATTCCCACGGCTGTACGGCTGTACGGTTTGATGGTTCGTGATTATGAATACTACGCAAACCTTGCCCTGAGAAACCAGACGCGCACCACCGCCGTCACGGCGGATCGGGGCACTATTTACGACCGGAATATGAATATTCTGGCCTGCTCCCGGGGTGTGGAGAATGTGTACCTGGATCCCCATGAGCTGAAGCAATCCAAGGCGGATATACCTGCCATCGCCCAATTTTTGGGTCAGCTTTTGGAACTGGAGCCTGCTTGGATCGAAAAGCAGGCGGTGGATACTTCCATGCGATACAAGCAGATCGCTCCCGGGATCGATACAGCAACAGCGGATAAAATCCGCATATTTATCAATGAAAATTCCATTTCCGGTATCCATTTAGAGCCGAATTCCAAACGTTTTTATCCATATGGAACCCTTGCGGCGCAGGTGATCGGCTTTACCAACGCCTCCAACACCGGCTCTGAGGGCATCGAGGCGGCGTATAACAGTTACCTCTCCGGCACCGCCGGCAAAGTCATCACCACCAAGGGCAATAACGAAATGGATATGCCCTTTTCCTATGAAAACTATGTGTCCGCCGTGCCGGGAAGCGATTGCATTCTGACCTTGGATGCCACGGTGCAGGCTTGCTTGGAGCGGCAGATGCAGGATGCCATTGCCCGGTACGATGTGCAAAACGGCGCATTCGGGCTGGTGATGAACGCCAAAACCGGCGAAATTTTGGCCATGTCCACCTTGGGAAACTACGACCCCAATCAATATTTGGAGGTGGCCGACCCTAAGGCACAGACGGAGCTGGAAGGTCTGAAATTGGACTATCTTCAGCACCCGGAAAACAGCGAAGCCTATGCGTCCGGGCTGGAAAAATATAAAGAGGCGCTGAATGCCGCACGGCTGAAGCAGTGGCGCAATCGCATTCTCTCCGACGGCTATGAGCCGGGGTCAACATTCAAGGTGCTGACTATGTCGGCGGCGCTGGACAGCGGCGCCATCGACCTGAATACCAACTTCCATTGCACCGGCTCGGAGCAGATTCCCGGTCGTGCCCAGCGGCTTCATTGCTGGCGTGCGGCAGGACACGGCGCAGAAAAGACCCCTCAAGCGTTGCAAAATTCCTGCAACATCGCCTTTGCTCACATTGCCCTGAAAATGGGCGGCGATACCTTTTATAAATACATTGAGAATTTTGGGATCATGGAAAAGACCGGCATCGACCTGGCGGGGGAGAGCAAGGGGATCTTTTTCGACAAATCCCTTGTGACCAACACGGACAAATGGGGTACGGCCTCCTTGACCTCAGGCTCCTTCGGCCAGACCTTCAAAATTACCCCCTTGCAATTGGTTCGTGCCATTTCTGCGGTGGTCAACGGCGGTACGCTTTTGGAGCCGTACATTGTGTCAGAGATCATCGATGCAGAAGGCAAAACTGTGCTGAAGCAGGAGCCCACGGCGGTGCGGCAGGTGATCAGCGCTGAAACTTCCAAGACCATGTGTACCCTTTTAGAGTCGGTTGTCACCGAGGGAACGGCAAAAAATGCCTCCGTTGCCGGGTTTTCCATAGGGGGAAAGACCGGTACCAGCGAAAAAATTGACGTTTTCGATAGCAATGGCCAGCGTGTGCTGGATAAAATCGTATCATTTGTGGGGATTGCGCCCATGGACGATCCGGAGTATATTGTATTGGTGGCGCTGGATACCCCGTCCCGTTCCACGGGTATCTATATTTCCGGCGGTGTCATGGCGGCACCTACTGTGGGTGCGGTGATGGCTGACATCCTGCCTTACCTTGGGGTGAAGCAGACTTTTTCGGAAGATGATATCGCCGGCAAGTCGGTGGTGCTGGAGGATATGACCGGCCTGACCCAAAAGGAAGCGGAAAAACTTCTCAAAGAGCAAAGCATCACTTATAAAGCCATCGGCACCGGGGAAACCGTCACCGCACAGCTTCCCCAAGCCGGCGCATCGGTGCCGGGAGGAAGCGAAGTGCTTTTGTATTTCGGAGAGGAATCGGAAGTCCGAAAAGTTATCGTCCCCGATTTGCTCGGAATGAACCGTGCGCAGGCAAATGAGGCCGCCGGTGCGCTGGGGCTATACATTCTGGTATCCGGGAATACTTCCGTTGACCCGTCGGTAACAGCGGTGACCCAAAGCATTCCGCCGGGGACAGAGGTTGACACGGGTACTACAATAACAGTAGAATTTATCGATACCAAAGCGGCAGATTAGCCGGTTACAAAGGAGTTTTGTTTATGAAACTGCAGGATTTGCTTCATGGAATCAATGTGTTGGAATCTAATGCGGATATGGAATTGGACATCGCTCAGGTGGCCTACGATTCCCGAAAGGTGACGGAAGGTGCGCTGTTCGTGGCCATTTCCGGTTTTGCTTCTGACGGCAATCGCTTCATCCCCATGGCCATGGAAAAGGGTGCCGCTGTGGTGGTCACCGGCAAGAAGCCGGAGCAGGATGTACCTTATGTGCTGGTTGACAATGACCGGCTTGCGCTGGCACTGATTGGATGTAATTATTTTGGCCGTCCTGCGGAAACCGTGCAGGTCATCGGCGTTACCGGCACCAACGGAAAAACCTCCACCACGCTTCTTCTGAAGCAGGTTTTGGAGGAAGTAGAGGGCTGTAAGTGCGGCCTCATCGGCACCATGGAAAACCGCATCGGCGACCAGGTGATCCCTACCGAGCGCACCACTCCTGAGAGCTTTGAATTGCAAAGCCTCTTTGCCCAGATGCGGGATGCAAACTGCAAATACGCCATTATGGAAGTTTCCTCCCACGCCATCGCGCTGGATCGGGTGGGCGGCGTTCACTTCCGTGTGGCGGCCTTTACCAATCTGACAGAAGACCATTTGGACTTCCACAAGACCATGGAAGCCTACTGCGACACCAAGGCGGAGTTGTTTGCCCGGTGTGATGGCGCAGTGCTGAACCGGGACGATGAATGGTTTGAGCGGATTTCCGCCAAGGCAAACTGCCCCGTGGTCACCACCTCCGCCAAGGGCGAGGCTGGCATCTATGCAACTGACGTGATATTGAAGTCTGACGGTATCGCCTTCACCGCTGTTTGCGATGGGGAGAAGATTCCCGTGGAACTGCCCATTCCGGGACGTTTTACGGTGTATAATGTGCTGTCTGTTCTGGGCATTGTGAAGGCGCTGGGTATCGACCTGCATCAGGCCGCCAAGGCACTGAAGAACGTGCAGGGCGTGAAGGGTCGCATCGAGGTGGTTCCTACCCCCGGCGAGCCCTACACCGTCCTCATCGACTATGCCCACACTCCTGACGGACTGGAAAATGTCCTGCGCTCTGTCCGGGATTTCTGCAAGGGACGGCTGATCGCTGTGTTCGGCTGCGGCGGTGACCGGGATCCCATCAAGCGTCCGATCATGGGCAGAATCGGTGTTGAACTGGCGGATATCGCCATCATCACCTCCGACAATCCCCGTACAGAAGACCCTTCCGCCATCATTGCTGACATCGTCAAAGGTGTAAATTCTTCCATGGGAACCTATGAAATCATAGAAAATCGCCCCAAAGCGATTGAATATGCCATGGACATTGGCGAAAAAGATGATATAATTGTGTTGGCCGGCAAGGGCCATGAAACCTATCAGGAGATCCACGGTGTGAAGCACCATCTGGATGAGCGGGAAGTAGTTGCCGCATACCTGATGAAAAAGAGGAAATAATATGGGCTTGATTACGTTACAGCAGGCCGCCCAATGGTGCGGCGGTCTGATTGATCCGAAATATGCAGACGTGACCTTCTGCGGTGCCAATAACGATTCCCGGAAGGTCAAACCCGGCGAGCTGTTTGTTGCGCTTCAGGGTGCCCGGGATGGCAACGATTACATCCCTATGGCTATGGAAAAGGGCGCTGCCGCGGCGCTGTGCAGCCGCAAGGTAGGGGATTACCCCTGCATCATCGTGGATGATACCCGGAAGGCTCTGGGCGATATTGCCCGTCAGGAGCGGCTTCGTATTGGCATGAAGGTTGTGGGTGTCACTGGCTCTGTTGGTAAAAGTACCACCAAGGAAATGATCACGGCGGTGCTTGCCCGAAAATACCGGGTGAGCAAGACGCCTGCCAACCACAATAACGACATCGGTATGCCCATGGCGATTCTGGCCATGAACGAGGATACGGAAGTGGCGGTTCTGGAAATGGGCATGAATCATTTTCGGGAGATCGCATACCTTGCTTCCATTGGCCAGCCGGATGTGGCGGTGATCACCAACATCGGAACGATGCATATTGAGCATCTGGGCTCTCAGCAGGGTATTCTGCAGGCAAAGCTGGAAATCGTGGAGGGTATGAAGTCCGGCAGTAAGCTTCTGTTCAACGGTGATGATGCACTGCTATGGAATGTTCGCCGCCGGGAGGATATGGCGGTGACCTATTTCGGTATTGAAAACCCTGAGAGCGATTACCGTGCTGTAGAGCTTCAGGAAGCACCGGGCTGTTTGAGTTTCCGTGCCATCACTGCACAGGGAGAATTGAATGTGCAGATGCCTTTGGAGGGCATCCATTATGCCATCGATGCTATGGCTGCCGTGGGCGTGGGTATGGAATTCGGTGTTGACCCGGAACAGATCCGGGACAGCCTTGCATCCTTCCGCAATATGGAGGGACGGCAGGAGATCTTTG
>JAZONA010000061.1:0-23560 GCA_045654265.1 Faecousia sp. | reverse complement strand
TAATTTCTCAAAACGGAAAAGCCTGCCCGAAAGGGCAGGCTTTTTTGTCGGCTTGGGCCGCTGACAATTCGTGCCTATGGATGATTCGCAGTCCCCTGTTGCCGCCCGATGCGAAGAAGTGCTCTATAAATTGGAATTTATCGATCCAATGGGCGATGTTACTTTCTTGTTTCCGAACAAGAAAGTAACCAAAGAAGTCGTCCGGGGCGAGGCATTACGGGCAAATGCACCCTCGCCCCGGACCCCACTCCCGCCGCGTTGACCACCGTCCACTGAAAATGTTCCGATTTTCAGCGGACTCTACGGAGCAAACTTATAGATTTGCTAAGTGTAAGCGTTCAAAAATCGGAACATTTTTGAATGCTGGATGGTGATGCGGCTGGGGATTGTAAAGGGGGCGCATTTGTCCGTAGCGCCCCTTTACTCGGCTTCTTTTGGCCCTTTTCTTGCCGAAACAAGAAAAGGGCGAACAATCGTCAACGCGACAAACTGAAATTTGACCGGTATGGTTTTCTGTGATAGAATACAGAAAACAAACCAAGGAGAATCGCCATGACACGAAAGCTCTATTATGAAGACAGCCATCTTTCCCGGTTTGAAAGCCGGGTCACCGGCTGCAGTCAGACAGAAAAAGGCTGGGCAGTTACTCTGGAAGCCACCGCATTCTATCCGGAGGGCGGCGGACAGGCCTGCGACCTGGGTACCCTGAACGGCATCGCCGTCGCCGATGTGCAGGAGCGGGAGGAGGAAGTGGTGCATTACTGCGCTGCTCCCCTGGAAGTGGGTGCCGCTGTGGAAGGCATCATCGACTATGGCCGCCGGTTCGATCTGATGCAGCAGCATACCGGCGAGCATATCGTGTCCGGCATCATCCACCGCCGGTTCGGCTATCACAATGTGGGTTTCCACATGGGCGAAAATTTCATCGAGATCGACTTTGACGGAAGGATTCCTGCGTCGGAGCTGGAAAGCATCGAGCGGGAGGCCAACGAGGCGCTGTGGAAGAACATCCCGGTCAAATGCTGGTATCCTTCCCAGGAGGAACTGCCCCATGTTTTCTACCGGACCAAGAAGGCGCTGCCCTGGCCCGTCCGGGTGGTGGAGATGGCGGGCTATGACTCCTGCGCCTGCTGCGGCACCCATCTGAAGACCACCGGCGAAGTGGGCATCATCAAGCTCTTTACGGAGACAGCCCTGCGGGGCGGCAGCCGCATTGAGATGGCCTGCGGCGGCCGGGCGCTGGGGATGCTGAACCGGGTCTATGAGCAGAACACCCTGGTTTCCCAGGCCTTTTCCGCAAAAATATTCGAAACCGGAGCCGCGGCCAAGCGGATGAACGAAGCCCTGGTTGCGGAAAAGTTTAAGGTTACGGCGCTCCAGCGAAAGCTCTTCCGGATCACGGCAGAAAGCTATGCCGACCGGGAAAATGAGCTGCACATGGAGGCGGATCTGGAGCCTGTGCAGGTGGGGGAACTGGCGGATGCCATCGCCCAGTGCTGCAGCGGAAGAGCTGCGGTATTCTCCGGAAATGATGAAACCGGCTACAGCTACTGCCTGGTTTCCCGCAGCGAAGATCTGCGGGATCTGGTCAAAACCATGAATCAGAGCCTCTCGGGACGGGGCGGCGGAAAGCCCGGCTTCCAGCAGGGAAGTCTTCGCTGCACCGCATCAGAAATTGAACAGTTCTTCCAGTAAAATCATTCCCCCGGCTCTTCTGAGCCGGGGGTTTTGCACGGAGAGTGTGTTGATTTCGGTGACGCATTATGATATAATTTATAGATAAAATGGTAAATTAGGCGAATTGTATCTTCATGCAAAATTGGGATAACGGAGAGGTGAAATTATGCTGAAGATTTTGCTGCTGTGCCTGGGATGTACATGGCTGATTGATCAGTCTCATCTGCACAATCCGGTACAGCGGATTTACTGGGGACGGGGCGAACACTACATCCGTCAGCCGGTGGATATGTATCTGGTGATTGGCATCTTCTGGCTCACCTGCTTTGCATTCCTGAGAACCAATTACAATGACACCAGCGCGTATATTAACGGTTTTCGCAATGCCCAGTCGCTTCGGGACGGACTTGCCTCCGGAGAATACTTTGACTGGATTGAAAATCCGCTGTCAAGTGTCTACCGTGATCTGATGCGGGGGATCACATCCAATTATCATATCTACTTTCTTCTGCCGGCATTGCTTCACAGCATTGCGCTGATGCAATTCTGCAAAAAATATTCGGTCAATCCTGCCCTTACGCTGCTGATTTACTTTGGCCTCGGAACTTATGTTATGCTGTTCCTGGCTGCTTTCAAGCAGGGCATGGCGATGATCATCCTGCTGCTGGCGCTTCCTTATGCCCACGACAGAAAATACGGAACCTATGTATTGCTGGTGCTGCTGGCCATGCTGTTTCACTTTTATGCCATCGTGTATCTGCTGGTTCCGATGCTGTTCGGCAAGCCCTGGGGAAGGACCACCTGGATCATGCTCGGAATTACTGTTGCTACACTGCTGACTTATAACAGCACCCTGGGTGCCCTCATGGCATATGTGGACGAGATGGGCGGCGATATTGCGGCAGAAGAACTTTTTGACGGAAATTCCATCAATGTGCTTCGCGTGGCGGTATACTGGGTGCCCGGATTGCTGGCACTTGTTTTCAGACACTATGTCAATCACAATTCCACCAGAATGGAAAACCTGTTTGTCAATATGTCTGTTCTGTGCGCCTGCATCCTGAGTATCGGCTTGTCAGAGGGCGCAAATCTATATGGACGAATGGCGGGTTATTTTGAAATTGCAATTGCGGTTGCGATGCCCTATATCATTCGGAAGATTTTCAATAAGGAGTCAGAACGGCTGGTTTCCAATGTTGCGGCTGTGCTGTTTCTCGGATATTTCTGCTATGAATTTATGATTTCCAAAAATTTCGGTGCAGAATACCGGGCGATTTCCCTAGGGCGGTTTGCCCTGGAACTGATTGGATTGAGATAGGAGAGAAAATCATGAAGAGAGTCATTACGTACGGCACCTTTGACCTGCTTCATTACGGACATATCAATTTGCTCCGCCGGGCAAAGGAATTGGGTGATTATCTGATTGTGGCGCTGTCCACGGATGAGTTTAACCGGGACGAAAAGGGAAAGAAGAGCTACTTTACCTATGAGCAGCGAAAAACGCTCCTGGAGGCTGTCCGGTATGTGGATCTGGTGATCCCGGAGAGAAACTGGGATCAGAAAATTTCCGATGTGAAGGAACACGCGGTGGATACCCTCGTCATGGGCGATGACTGGAACGGTGCGTTTGATTTTCTGAAGGAGTACTGTGACGTGGTCTACTTGTCCCGGACTCCTGAAATCTCCACCACACAGATCAAGCGGGAGCTGAATAAATAATGGATCATATTTTGCGGGAACTTCAGCTGACACAGCTGGAAATTCTGAAGGTCTTTGACAGATTCTGCCGGGAACATGATTTGAAATATTCCCTTTATGCGGGATCTTTGCTGGGTGCGGTACGGCATCAGGGTTTTATTCCCTGGGATGACGATCTGGATGTGTGCATGAGCCGGGCGGATTATGACCGTTTTATCAAACTCTGGTCTGAGTATCCTGTGGACTGCTATATCTTGCAGAATAAGGAAAATACCCCTGGATTTACCCAGTCCTTTACGAAGCTGCGGAAAGATCATACCACCTTTCTGCAATTCGACTGGGAGCAGGGACGGTACCATACGGGTATTTTTCTGGATATCTTCCCGGTGGACAGAATACCCAACGGCAAATGGAACCGGGCAGTATTCAAAGCACGGTGTATGCTCTATCAGCTGCTGACCCGGGAATTTGCGCCGACGAAAGGCAGCAAAGTGCTTCGGCTGGGGTCTGCCGTCATTTTGGGATGCATCCCCAAAAGCGCAAGACCGGAGCTGAGGCAGAAGATTCTGAAGCGGCTGACGGAAAATAACGCCGACAAGTCCCTGGATACAGTCTTTATTGAGACCATGGCATCCCTTGGGAAAACTTATGATTTTGCGCTGACGGATTCCTATGTGGAGCTGCCCTTTGAAGACGGAAGCTTTCTGTGCTTTGAAAACTGGCATGAATATCTGACCGGAAAGTTTGGGAACTACATGGAACTTCCGCCGGAAGAAGATCGGGCATGGAAGCATCATCCCATCGTGATTGATTTTGAACATAATTACGAGGAATTGAAATATGAACAGTTCCAAAATTAGCGTAATCATGGCCGTATATAACTGCGAAAAGACAGTTGAAAAGGCCATTGATTCCATTCTAGCCCAGACTTACGATAACTGGGTGATGATCATCTGTGATGATGGTTCTACCGATGGAACGATGGAGATTCTCCGTCGCTACGAGAGGGGATATCCTGGAAAATTTGTGATCATCCAGAATGAAAAGAACAGCAAGCTCCCCTATTCCCTGAATCATTGCCTGCAGTATGTGGAAACAGAATTGGTGGCAAGAATGGATGGCGATGACTGGTCTATGCCGGACCGATTAGAAAAGCAGGTTGCTTTTCTGAAAGCGCATCCGGAGTATGATCTGGTGGGCACGGGGATGAAAGTATTCGATGGGGAAAAGTATTTTGCCTCAATTACAAAAATCACGGAGCCAAATAGCGAAACGATTATTGACCAAAATGCATTTAATCATGCCACGATTATGACCTATAAGCGGGTATACGATGCCCTGGGCGGCTACTCCCTTGAACCGACTGCGGAGCGGGTGGAGGATGTAGATTTATGGTACCGGTTTATGGCAGCAGGTTTTAAGGGCTATAATCTGCCAGATGAATTGTACGTTATTCTGGAAGATGTAAATGCGGCGAAACGAAGAACAATCCGAGCGCGATATAATGGTGCTAAGACGGCATCCCGTGGGCGATACTTATTGGGATATCGCGGGTGGATTTGCTGGAAGCCGTATTTGGGCGTGACAAAAGCACTGGTTCCAACCTTTTTGTATCAGCAAATACATCGCATTATGCTGGAAACAAAAAGGCGGCAGTAAGGAGATAAACTATGAAATTTGCAGTCATGTTGGCATTGCACAACAATCCGGAACAGGCCAATATATTTATTAATCAATGTTTGGGTTATCCGGGTTGTGAAGTATTTATTCATATAGATAAAAAGGGCCTTTGGATTAGAGAGAAACTCATAACGGATGAAAGGGTGCATATTTTGCCCTATTCGTATAGTGTTAGCTGGGGTAATTATTCTCAGATTGAGTATGTATTGTACCTTATGCACTATATAAAAGATTTTGGCGCTTTTGATTGGTATTCAATCCATAGTGGAAATGATTTGTTGGTGAGACCATTCCATGAACTTGAGACTTTTTTGAATAATTCAAGACAATATGCATTTCTTGACTGTCACAGATTACCTTGGAAAGACTGGCAATATGGAGGCGGATTGGGAAGAATTGCACTGATATGGCCAGAATGTATGCTGAGAAGACTGAAACCTCATTCTGTTTTAAGGTATGTAAGAGCGATTTATGGAAGAATGTATGGTGCAAAGCTGATTCGCGGTCATAAATTACCCCAAGATATTACGTTTTATGGAAAATCGGCATGGTATACACTTAGTAATGAATGTGTTTCGGATGTGCTGACTTATCTGGAAACACATCCAGATTTTTTGGGGTTATTTAAAAAATCGTTGTGTGGTGACGAAATATTTTTTAATACGGTTGTGCATTTAACTGCAGCGCAAAAAGGAAGAGAATTGGAATCACACAATAATTTGAGGTTTGTGGACTTTGATAAGGTGGATCGGCTAAATGTGGGATCTCCGAAAACGTTGACTATTGATGATGTTGATAAGATAACCGATTCTGGTGCTTTTTTTGCTCGAAAAGTTGATCGGAACGTGGATTCGAAGATTATAGATTATTATTCTTGATTTTTAGCAGGATGATTGTTTGGATTGGGTGTATTTGATGAAAAAAGTCCTCTTCCTCATCCATGATCTTGGTCAGGGCGGTGCCGAGAAGGTGCTGGTGAACCTGGTCAACAATATGGATCCCACAAAATTTGATATTTCCGTGACGGCGCTCTTCGGCGGCGGTGTGAATGAGCAGTTTTTGGCACCGCATGTCCATTTCCAGGCATTATTTCCGAAAGCCTTTCCCGGAAACAGCCATCTGATGAAGCTGCTGAGTCCGAAGCAGCTCCATAAGCTCTGTGTAAAGGAACACTATGACATTGAGGTGTCCTATCTGGAGGGCCCCTCTGCCCGAATCATCAGCGGTTGTGAAAATCCGGAAACGAAACAGGTTTGCTGGATGCACAGCACCCCCAAAACCACTGCAGAGGCAGCCAGATCTTTCTGCAGCGGAAAGGAAGCGGCTGGGTGCTACGGAAAATTCCAGAAAATCATCTGCGTTTCAAAGTGGATGAAGGAATCCTTTGAGCATTGTTTCCCTGGTGTACCCCAAGTTGAGATCCTCTACAACACGGTGGAAAGCCACCGGATTCTGGAACAGGCGGCGAAAGCTGTGGAAGAGGACGTTTTCCGGGAAGGCTATGTCCATCTGATCGGTGTGGGCAGCATGAAGCCGGTAAAAGGATTTGATCGGCTGATCCGGATTCATGACCGGCTGTGTCGGGAAGGATACCCCCTTCGGACAATTCTTCTGGGCCAGGGCCCGGATTTGGGGAAGCTGCAGCAGCAGGCAAATATGTGCGGCAGAGCTGATTCTGTGGTGTTTCCGGGATATCAGACCAATCCCTATAAATTTGTTGCGAAAAGTGATTTATTTGTCTGTTCCAGTCATGCGGAGGGGTTTTCCACCGCTGTTACGGAATCGTTGATCCTGGGAACCCCCGTCTGCACGGTGGAAGTTTCCGGCATGAAAGAGATGTTGGGTGAAAACAACGAATGGGGCATCGTGACGGAAAACAGCGAAGAAGCCCTGTACTTAGGGATTCAGGATTTGCTGGATAATCCGGAAAAACTGGCTTACTACAAAGAAAAAGCCATCGAACGGGGCAAGCGGTTCTCTACGGAAGAGACCGTCCGCGCGGTGGAAGAAATGCTGCTGAGTCTGTGAGGATTATATGAACTGGTTGAAAGAACTCGTTTACCGCCTGCGGGGGGAATACACAACTGAAAAACTGATTTCCATGGGCATGACCGTTGGAAAGAATTTCAAGCGGCTGAACGGTGTGATTTTGGATCCCGGTCACTGCTGGCTCATTGAGATCGGCGACAATGTGACCATGGCACCGAGGGTACATATTCTTTGCCATGATGCCAGCACCAAGCAGTTTCTTGGCTACACCAAAATCGGCCGGGTCACCATTGGAAACAACGTGTTCATCGGGGCAGAATCTGTCGTTCTGCCCGGTGTGGCCATTGGCGATAATGTAGTCATCGGCGCAAACAGTACCGTAACTCATGATATTCCCGAAGGCTCTGTGGCAGTGGGCTCGCCCGCACGGGTGATCTGCACATTGGATGAGTATCTTGCCAGGGAAAAGAGCCGGATGGAAACCGCACCTTGTTACGGAGAGGACTATACACTTCGGCAGAATGTACCCATGGAAAAACGGCTGCAGCAGAAGGAAGAGTTGACCGGTAAGATCGGATATATTGACTGATGAACGAGAAAATTTCGATTATTATCCCTGCCTATAACACTGAAAAAGAACTTGGAAGAACTTTAGACAGTGTTCTGGCTCAGACCTATCAAAATATTGAGATCGTTGTAGTCAACGATGGCTCAAAAGACGGAACCGGCGCGGTGATCGATGCTTATGCTGCCAAGGACAGCCGTATCAAGGCCATTCATAAGGAAAACGGCGGTGTGACCTCCGCCCGGCTTCGGGGTGTGGCAGAGGCAACCGGCGACTGGATCGGCTTCGTGGACGGTGATGACTGGATCGAGCCGGATATGTACGAGCATTTGATGGGAAATGCCCGGGAACATCGTGCGGACATTTCCCACTGCGGTTACCGGATGGTATTTCCAAACGGCCGGGTGGACTGGTATTATAATACCGGCCGGCTGGTGGAGCAGGATCATGAGGCGGGACTGCGGGATTTGGTCAGCGGAGACTTCGTGGAGCCGGCTCTTTGGAATAAGCTGTTTCACAAGGAGCTTTTCCGAAATGTGGAAGGGAAGATGGATTACTCCATCAAGATCAACGAAGATGTACTGATGAATTATTACCTGTTCAAAGAATCGAACAGGGCAATTTATGAGGATTTCTGCCCTTATCACTATGTGCTGCGTCCCGGTTCTGCTGCCAATGCATCGCTGAATATCCATCAGCTGACAAATCCGGTGATGGTTTCCCGGATGATCTGGCAGGATTGGCCCTGCGACGCAACCCTTGCCCGGCTGTGCCGGCAACTGATTGGGCTGGCGACAATGGCAGCCGGTGAGAATGGGGAACTGATCAGCCCTGTCAGAACCCAGGCACGGAAAGAACTGCGCAGCTTGCTGAGAAAGGCTTTAAACGAAAATATTGGAAAGAAACTGAAGATCATGGCCCTGTGGGCATCGGTCTGGCCGGAAAGCTACGGTTTTGTGCACCGGATCCACGACCGCATCACAGGAAATGACAAAAAATACGATTTGGAGTAAGGAGGTGATTCCATGGATTTAATCAGCGTGATTGTGCCGGTATATAAAGTAGCGGCATATCTGGATCGCTGTGTTGCGTCCATTGTGAATCAGACCTACTCCAATCTGGAGATTATTTTGGTGGATGACGGTTCCCCCGATAATTGCGGTGCAATGTGCGATGCCTGGGCGGAAAAGGATTCCCGCATCAAGGTGATCCATAAGGAAAACGGCGGCCTCTCCGATGCGAGAAATGCGGGCATGGAAACGGCCACCGGCGAGTATATCGCCTTCGTGGACAGCGATGACTGGCTGCATTTGGAGTACATTTCCTTGCTGTATCAGGCAGCAAAAATGTATGGAGTATCCTTGTCTGCTTGTGACTATATGGTCACAAGTGGTAAATGCGCTGCGGATTCTGCTGATGAGCCGGTGTTTGAAAGGCACACTGCGGCAGAGGCATTGGTGATGCTTACCAACAACCGGGGATACCGGGCTGTTGCGTGGAACAAGCTGTATCACCGCAGCTTGCTGGAGGGAGAACAATATCCGGTGGGACGGTATCATGAAGATGAGTTCTTTACATACCGCATCATAGATAAAGCTGAGAGTCTGGTGTATGTGCATGCGCCGCTGTATTATTATTTTCAGCGTGCCGGAAGCATTATGCAGTCTGTATCGGTTAAGCATCTGGATGCATTGGATGCCTACCTGGAGCGTCTGGAATTGTTCAGACGAAAATATTCTGAGTTATACCGGGAGGAAAAAGCAAAATTCTGCAGTGCGTGCGTCAACAACTATGCGGAAGCGCTGAGGGCAAAACCGAAAGATTTTAGGGTATATGACCGCAGAATCCGGAACTGCAGAAAACAGGTGAAAATTACTGCTACAGAGTTTGGAAAACTTCCCGTTGCACAGAAGGTCTATGTTTTGGGCAGCCGTATTCCTTACTCGTTTTGTTCAGTTCTGAATTTTATTAGGGAGAAACGAAATGGCTAGATTGTGGAAGCGGATCAAAGGACGGGCCATCATGACAGTGTCCAAATTTCGGGATGACTGCCGTTTTTCTTTGAAATTGGCAATCTATCGAATGATGGATGATTTATGCTGGCGATTTGGACTGAAAAGTGTTTCGAAGTTTTTTCATCACAAAAAAGATGAGTGGATCATGGAGTTTCTGAAAAGTAAGCTTCAGAATGCGGTGGAACGGTACAAAAATGATGAAAACTTGGGTGATCGCCAGGAAAACGCACCTGTCTGGGTCTGTTGGTGGTCAGGCGAAGAAACCGCGCCGGAGCTTGTGAAGCAGTGTATTCGCAGTATCCGCGCCAATGCAGAATCGCATCCGGTACATCTGATAACAAAGTATAATTACAGAGATTATTTAGAAATTCCGGATTATATGTTGAAAAAAGTATCAGAAGGGGAAATGGGTTTTGCTCATTTGGCGGACTACATCCGTGTAACACTTCTGGCGCAGCGGGGCGGTCTCTGGCTGGATGCAACCATTTTCTGTGCGGATGCCCTCCCGGACGATCTGTTTGACGGTGCTTTCTTTACTTGCCGAAGTGCTGAACAGCCCAATTGTCGCTATCTTTCCAGAATGCGGTGGGTGACATTTGTTCTGGGCGGCCGGAAAGGGAACTTGTTTTTTCGGTATTTGAAGCAGGCCTTTGAAGAATATTGGAAGGATCAGCCTGCAGCAATAGATTATTTGATGTTCGACAGTCTGATCGAGTTGGGTTATCGGGAAATTCCCGGTATTCGAAAGTTGATTGATGCGGTTCCGGAAAATAACCTTCGCCGAGACGATCTGCAGGCGGCCATGAACCGGGCAGCAGCTCCGGAGGAATGGTACGATATCGTCCGACCGGACACAGTGCTGTATAAGCTGTCCTGGCGGGAAACCTACCGGGAAACCACACCGGACGGACAAGACAGTATTTATCGTTATTTCCTGGATAAAGAAATTTGATGGGAAAGCCGGTTAGGACAGCCCGTTCAAATTTGCGAGGAGATTAGTATGAAACTCACAGTATTTACCCCTACCTATAATCGGGCATATATTATCGAGAATCTGTACCGCTCCCTGCAGCGGCAGACCTGCCATGATTTTGAGTGGCTGGTGGTGGACGACGGATCTTCGGACAATACAGAAGAACTGTTCCGTGCCTGGCAGCAAGAGGAGAATCTATTCCCCATCCGTTATTTCCGCCAGGAAAACGGCGGCAAGCACCGGGCTATCAACAAAGGATTGGAACTGGCACGGGGAGAACTGTTCTTTGTTGTCGATTCGGACGATTATCTGACGGATGACGCAGTAGAATGGATTGTTTCCTTTGCTGCAAAACTTCCGGAAGACGTGAAATTTGCAGGAATTTGCGGTGTCAAGGCCGATGAAAACGGAAAGGATCTTGGAAAATCTTTCTCTGGTGAATATGTGGATTGCACATCCCTGGAACGCTCCCAATACGGGATTGAAGGAGATAAAGCGGAAGTTTTCTATACCGATATCCTGAGAAAATTCCCATTCCCGGAATTTGAAAACGAAAAATTTATTACCGAGGCGGTGGTTTGGGATCGTATTGCAGCAGATGGCTATATGTTGCGATTTTCCAACAAAATCATTTATATCGCGGAGTACCGTAATGACGGTCTTACATCACAGGGGCTGGATTTGTACTACCGGAATCCCTTGGGATATGCGCTCTATTTGAACCAAGCGAGAAAATACCACAAATTTTCTGCCGGAGTACAGCGGTATTTTGATGTGGAGTTTTATCTCAACTGCAAAAATCGTATGAGTTTGCAGGAAATCTCTGAGCGATTGGGCATTTCTGCTGTGAAATTGACTGCTCAAGTTGTGCTGTATAAGATGCGTTTACTTGCCGGTAAAATCAAAAGGATGATAATTTCCAAGTAATCGAGGTGACAGATGTGGGCATCCCTAAAATAATCCATTATTGCTGGTTTGGCGGTGCTCCGCTGGACGATATGGCGATTCGTTGTATTGAAAGCTGGAAAAGATATTTTCCTGATTACGAAATTATCCAGTGGAATGAGGATAATTTTGATATTTCTTCCTGTGAATTCATGCAAAAGGCATATGAAGATAAAAAGTGGGCCTTTGTCAGTGATGTTGCCAGGCTGAAAGTGGTTTATGAATACGGAGGCATTTACTTCGATACAGATGTAGAGGTCGTCATGGCATACGACGATATTCTGTCCACTGAAGTAGAAGGATTTTTGGGAATAGAATCTACATTGTGCGTTAACACAGGCTTAGGCTTTGGCGCGGAAAAACATAATCGGTTACTAAAAGACTTGATTTCTCTGTACGATAATGTTGCGTATGATGCCTACAAGGGGAACCTTTCAGAAATTGCCTGTACGATTTTGGCTACGGAGTTGCTGAAGCAGCATGGCTTTGTTTCAGCGGATAAGTATCAAAAGGTCTGCGGCTTTGATATTTATCCCACAGCCTATTTTTCTCCGATTGATTACAATACAGGTAAGCTGCAGAAAAAGGCAGAAACCCATTCGATTCACTGGTATGGTGCATCTTGGCTCGGTGAGAAAGAGAAAGTAGACATGCGCAAAATGCAGAAGTTGGCTTCTGTGGTTGGAAAAACTGCTGCGGACCATATCTGGGGCATTGTTTCCTGCATAAAAATAGAAGGGTTAGGCTGCTACCTATGGACCAGAATGAGAAAATATATCAGGAAAAACATAGAGACCAATTCATAGATTCGGTGAAGGGTGTAGGAATCCTTTTGGTGGTGATCGGACATCATCTTTTAGGAACTGAGCCGGTAATCAAGTGGATCAATTCATTCCATATGCCCTTGTTCTTCATTATCTCTGGCATCCTGTCTGTTCTACGCTATGAAAAAGGAACTGATAGTCTAAAAGAGTACGCTACCAGAAAAGCAAGGGCATTGCTATATCCGTATGTTACTTTTAGTTTGCTGAATCTGCTGTGGTATCTGGTATTTCATGTTATAGCTGGAGCAAATGCAGAAGAAACATTGCAGGTAGTGGTTGTCAAAATGGTGACTACATATGGCTACCATGCGCTCTGGTTTTTGCCGGTGATGTTTGTTTGCTCTGTCGTTACCTATGCCGGGAAAAGGAGAATCTTTCACCCTATCGTTCTGTCCGTGTTGGTTTTTGCAGGATCCTTATTGGCTATGACGGCAGAAACGACGGTTGAGACTGGAGGATTTATCCATTATAGTATCGTTTATATTGGGAGAATCTTGATTGCAATAACATTTTGGGGAATCGGACGTTATCTTCAGCCCCTGTTATGGAACGCTACAAGCTGGAAAGTCTGGTGTATGATGTTCGCGGCATTGGGAATTTCTTTGTTCGGAAATTACTTGCAGCCAAGTACAAATTTGTCGTGCGGCCATATTGGAAATCCGTTGATTTACTATCCGACAGCCTGTGCAGGCAGTATCGCAGTGATACTGACTTGTAAACTTATGGGATTGGATAAAAGCAAGTTGCTAACATTTTGGGGAAGAAACAGCCTGGTTGTTTTGGCAACGCATATGGCCATTCCTATTCAGATAGCATGGTTTTTCCTGGGTGCTTCTGGCATAGCAGAGATGGCACCGCTTAGGGCAGCCTCTGTTGCTGCAATTGCTGTGGAATTACTTATTCTATATTTGGCGATAAAGATTATATCTAGTTGGACACCGTGGATGCTGGCGCCAAGAGCAAAACCGATAATAAAGAATTCAACAAAGTGATATTAAGTCTAAATATGTTGCAAAGCGATATACAAGGCTTGGGCATACAATACATAGAGGAATAATATGACAATCATCAATCGTATTTCTGCCAGCCTCCAGGCGCGTATTATTCAGCCCTGGGTGTTGAAGAATTTTGAAAAGACCGCCCCGGGCAAGGCCCTGGCGGCATACAAGAATAAATATTCCGGCCGGCGATGCTTTTTGATCGGTAACGGCCCCAGCCTGCGTGCAGAGGATCTGACGAAGCTCCATGAAAATGGGGAGATCACCTTCGGCTTTAACCGGATTTACAACATTTTCGATCAGACACCCTGGCGGCCCACTTTCTACATCTCCCAGGATGAGAAAATGCTGGGCGGCTGTGCGGATGTGGTGAACGGAACGGAAATGGGCGTAAAAATTATCCCCATCCAGCTGCGCTGGTGGCATGATATTTGCATCGGGGGCGCACAGGAATTCCGGATCATTGATCAGCAGGTGGAAGATCCCCGGGAATTCGGTTTCAGCGATAACATTGCCAAGGGCATCTACAATTCCAGCACCGGCATGTATACGGCAGCCCAGGTGGCGGCCTACATGGGATTTTCGGAAATCTATTTTATCGGTGTGGATCATCACTTCCGCATCAGCCAGAACAACAAGGGCGAAGTGGTGGTGGACAATTCGGCGAAGGACTATTTCTCCGAGAAATACAACGAGGACAAGGACAAACTCTACATTCCCAACACGGAAAAAAGCACCCTGACCTATGTGGCGATGAAAAATCACTGCGAGAAGCGGGGCATCCGTGTTTTCAATGCCACTCGCGGCGGCAAGCTGGAAGTGTTCCAGCGGGTAGAGTTTGATAAGTTGTTTGACTAAAAGGACCGTTTACTTATGAAGCAGGAAAAAAGCCAACTGAAAATCGGAATCATACTGAACTATGTCAATATGATCCTGGGCAATCTGATTCCCATTTTCTACACGCCGGTAATGCTGCGGCTTCTGGGACAGAGCGAGTATGGACTGTACAAGCTTTCCGGCAGTGTGACCAGTTATCTGGGACTGATTTCTCTGGGCATCGGCTCTGCCATGACCCGGTATCTGATCAAGGCCCGGGAAGAAGAGGGGCAGGATGCGGAGGAGCGGATTCTGGGCCTGTTCATGGTGATTTTCCAGATCATTGCCCTGGTCGCCCTGGCGGTGGGCACGGTGCTGACGCTGAATCTGCAGGTGTTTTACGGAAATTCTCTGACAACACCGGAGCTTTCCAGAATGAAGATTCTGGTGTTTTTGATGGTTTGCAACACGGCCCTAAGCTTTTCCCAGTCGCCCTACGGTGCTGTGGTGAGCGCTCACGAAAAATTCATTTTCCAGCAGTGCATGAATATCGTCACCACCTGTGTCGGCCCACTACTGAATGTGGTGATGCTGATGCTGGGCTACGCCTCCATCGGCATGACGGTATCCTCTCTGGTGATCAGTATTGTGTGCCGGGTGGCATTCGCCCTTTATACCCGAAAGCACATGGGCATCCGCCCCAAATATCGGAATATGCCCACTTCCATGCTCCGGGAGATTCTGGCCTTTTCCTTTTGGATATTCCTGTCCAATGTGGTGGGGCAGCTCTACAATGCCACCGACACGGTCATGATGGGTGCTGTACCGGAGCTGGGTACTGCTGCAGTTAGTGTGTACAATGTTGGTGCTACCTTCAGTAACATTATAGGTAATGTTTCTGTTGGTGTTTCTGCTTTGCTGGGTCCCTCTGTGAATAAGTTGGTGTTCCGGGGGGCAAATGACGAGAAACTGACCGATTATGCAATTAAGTTTGGACGAATCCAAGCCTACTTAGCAGGGCTGCTTGTGAGCGGATTTGTTGCTTTTGGTCAACCATTTATTAGATTCTACGCAGGCATTGGATATGAAGATGCATACTGGGTGGCAGTGTTTATGGCAGTTCCGTCGGTAATCTATTTGACGCAAAGTGTTTGTCTAAGTATTACGGTGGCCAGAAATATGCATCAGTTTAGGTCCATAGTCTATTTGTTTGTAGCCATTATCAACGTTATCGGAACATGGTTTGCGATGCAAATATGGGGAGCAGCAGGTGCAGCTCTTATGACTGGAGTAGCAACAATAATCGGGCATGGATTACTAATGAATTGGTACTATCAAGCACGAGTTGGCTTGGATGTATCTCGCTTTTGGAAGGAAATTGGAACGACTTTTGCTACCCCAATCTTACTGTGTGCCATTACTGTTTGGCTAGGAAAAAACGGCCTGTTTTATACCATGCCGGTTCTACTGGCGGGCATTATAATATATACATGTGTATTTTGCTTGCTTAATTGGCTCATTACGATGAATCCTTATGAAAAGAGAATTGTCAAAGAATTAACGCAGGTATTACGTAAAAAGTAGGGGATCATAGATGCCTAAAATTTGTATTATTATTCCGGTCTACAAAGCTGAAAAGTATATACACCGCTGTGTGGACAGCATTTTGAATCAGACCTTTCAGGACTTTGAGCTGATTCTGGTCGATGACGGAAGTCCCGACAATTGCGGCGCAATTTGTGATGACTATGCGACAAAAGACAGCCGCGTTCGGGTGTTCCATCAGGAAAACGGTGGTGCTTCTGCGGCCCGCAACAGAGGACTGAACGAAGCAAAGGGCGATTATGTGGTCTTCTGCGACAGCGACGATCTGGTTTCGCCCCTGTGGCTGGAGCATTTGGTGTCGGCAGCTGCGGCAGATACCATGCCGGTGTGCAGCTTCTGCCATGATATGGTGCAGCTAGGAGAGCAAAAGAAACTGGCGGTCACGGCAGGGGTTGTGTTGCCTCGCAGTGAATACTATTCTTTTGGATGCTGCGGTGTGGGTGGATATATGTGCAACAGCTTATATTGTAATCGTGTTATTCAGCAGCACAATTTGCGCCTTCGGGAGCAAAAAGAACAGGGTGATTACAACGAGGATTTGCTGTTCAATCTGCAATACATACGCTATGTGGAAAAAATTACATATGTTGGGTATGCAGATTATCTTTACGATCTGCGGGAAGACAGTCTCTCCCGTGGAAACCGGAAATATTACTTCGACAAGTATGCTGAAAAGTATCGGTTGTGGCGGACTTTCCTGGAAGAGAACAGCCAAGAGAATCGGATGCCGCAGCTGGCAGCAACCTATCTCTATCATTTCCTGACAGCCCTCAATTGGGAAACCTATGAAGGGTTTCGGAGAATTGTTCATTCGGAAGCAGTGCAGCACTGTGTTGCCAATGTCCGGGATTGTGCAGAATCGCCCCGGATCATCAAACTCATCAAAGAAAAAAAGACATGGCTCCTGTGGATCCAATATATACTTCATCAGTTGAAAGGAAGATTAAAATGAAAATCATCGGTATGATTCCTGCACGGGGAGGTTCTTCCCGGTTTAATATGAAGCCTCTGGCACAGATTTGCGGCAAGCCCATGCTGTACTGGGTCTGGAAGCACAGCAAGGAAGTGGCGGAATTTGAAGAAGTCTATGTTGCCACCGATAATGAGGAAATCAAGCTGACCGCCGAAGGTTTTGGCGCAACGGTCATCATGACATCTTCTGACTGCGAAACTGCCACCGAGCGGCTCTGGGAAGTGGCCCAGAAGATCGATGCTGATCTCTATGTGATGGTCAACGGTGACGAGCCTCTGGTAATGGCACGCGACATCGTCAAGTGCGTTCCCGAGACCATTCCCGCCGACGGCTTCTATGTGTCCAATCTGATGACGGATTTTTCCAACCCCGTGGAGGTTGTTGACCCCACCAATCTGAAGATCGTTACCAATAAGGACGGCATCTGCCTGTTTATTTCCCGCAGCCCCATCCCCTTCCCCAAGGGCGAGATGAACTATGCTTACCAGAAATTCGTGGGCGTTGGCGCTTTCACCAAGGGTGCGCTGGAGTATTATCACGACACTCCCCGTGGCCCCGTGGAAAAGATCGAGGAAAATGACTCCTTCCGGTTCATCGAAAACCGCAAGGACTGCTACTACATCAATGCCCACTGCAAGACCCTGTCTGTGGACACCCCCAAGGACCGGGTGCAGGTGGAGCGCTACATGATCGAAAACGGACTGGCTGAGTAAGCTGATGAAAAACAGAAATTCGGCCATCGATCTGGCGAAATTTGTGGCTTCGCTCATGATTGTAGCCATTCATACCGGACTGTTTTCTGATGTGGACGAAACACTCTATTTTGCGGTGGTTCATATTGTTTGCCGTGTCGCTGTTCCGTTCTTCGCAGTATGCTCAGGATATTTTCTCTCATCAAGACTTGAATTCGGAGAAACACTTTGCAAAAGTGAGCATAATAAGGAGATTTTCCTGAAACAATGGAAAAAGCTTGCTGTGCTGTATGCTGTTTGGTCGGTGCTGTATTTATTCCATTCGATTCCCATGTGGATAGAGATTGGTTGGTTTTCTCCTTTGGCCTTTGTGGATTATGCGATTGGCGCGGTAACCAAAGGATCACATTATCATTTTTGGTATCTGTGGGGAATGATTTACACGCTTCCCGTATTCTGCCTTCTGCTGCGGTTATGCAAACAGAAGTATTGGGTGCCGGTGATAGTTGTGCTATGGATATTCAAAGTGCTTGGTTATTCATACACTATGCTTATTCCGAAGCAGTTGGCAGAAGTATTGGGGAAACTGGGAACGGCAACCTGTCTTCTCCCGCTGTTGCTTTTGGGTGCGCTGATTTCCAGGCAAAAGGAGAGAACGCTCCGGTATAACATCGCGGGATTGGTAGTATCTGTTATCGGCTTGACTGCAGAAGCATTTGCACTTCGGAACTTTGGGCAGGAAGCGGTATCGTACATTGTTTCCACGCTTCCGGCAGCATATTTCCTGTTCTGCCTAATCTTGAAAGTAAGGACTTGCGGAAATGGAAGAATTTGCAGCCGGCTTGGCGCAGTCAGTATGTTTATTTATTGCGTGCATCCGATGCTGGTTGAACTTACAGAGGACGTATTCCAAAACAGTCTGATTCATTTTGGATTTGTGGCAGTGGGATCGACTGTGTTGGGGTTGGGGTATACCTATATCAGAAAGAAAATGAATCGAAAGAAGGCGGAGTTATGTTCCACTTAATTGCAGGACCCTGTGTGATTGAATCCGAGGAGATGGTATTGGCCATCGCCGGCGAAATGAAGCAGATCACTGACGAACTGGGAATTCCCTATACCTTCAAGGCATCTTTCGACAAGGCCAACCGCACCTCCATCGAAAGCTTCCGGGGCCCCGGCATCGAGGAGGGCCTGCGGATTTTGAAGACCGTGAAGGATACCTACGGCCTTCCCGTCTGCACCGATATCCACGAAGCATGGCAGGCAGAAAAGGCAACTGAGGTGGCGGACATTCTGCAGATTCCCGCGTTCCTCTGCCGTCAGACGGATCTTCTGGTGGCGGCAGCCAAAACCGGAAAGTGCATCAACATCAAGAAGGCCCAGTTCCTGGCTCCCTGGGATATGAAAAACTGTGTGGACAAGGTTCGCGCCTCCGGAAATGACAATGTGATGCTCTGCGAGCGGGGTACAACCTTCGGCTATAATACGCTGGTGGTGGACATGACCGGCATCGTGGAGATGAAGAAGCTGGGCTGTCCGGTGGTTTTCGATGCCACTCACTCGGTTCAGAAGCCCGGCGGTAAGGGCAATGCCACCGGCGGCAACCGGGAAATGGTGGGGCCTCTGGCCAAGGCTGCGCTGGCAGCCGGTGCGGATCATCTGTTCATGGAAGTCCATCCGGATCCGGATCATGCGAAATCCGACGGGCCTAATATGGTTCCCTTGGGACAGATGAAGCAGCTGCTGGAAAAGCTGGTTAAAGTTTATGACGCAATCCATTAAGAATTCACAAGTTATCAGCAGCAATCGGATTGACTGGATTGACAGTGCGAAAGGCCTTGGTATTATCCTGGTTGTTTTGGGACATACATGGGATATTCCCCATTGGCTGTATTGCGGAATCTATGGGTTCCATATGCCGCTGTTTTTCATGCTGTCTGGCTTGACCTGTAAGTTTGAGAAACTGGATTCTGCAAAACTATATCTGCTGAAGTTGCTGAAAACATACATAGTTCCCTATTTTCTGCTGGCTGGAATTAACTTGGTCTTGCAGAGTTTGTGGATGCTGTATCTCGGGGAACTTTCCTTGCAAACGGTTCTGAAGTATCTGGGTGGAATTCTGTATTGCTATGCAAATACAACGTGGATGCCGAATTGCTCGCCAATTTGGTTTCTGCCCGGAATCTTCTTTGCAAAGATGTTTACTTTCTTTGCATACCGGCTCACATGCGGAAACCGGTTGCGTTCCACAGTAATCGTGGGGACGCTGGGGCTGATTGCGTTGATTACGGACTGGATGGATGTTCCTAGAATGCCATGGAATGTGTTGCCTGCAATGATGGGATCTGTCTTTTTGTGGGGTGGATATTGTTTGCGCAGTGATGTTGCTTTCATGCAAAAGGGATGGAATCAGTTCACGGTTAAGTTGTCTGTTCTTGCAATCGCACTGACACCCTGGATCATCTGGAATGTACCGGGTATGAATGAAAACTACTATGATAATGTTTTGCTGTTTATCATCAGTGGCTTTGGTTATTCGTTTGTTTTCATTCAGATTGCAATCCGGCTCAAGAATATATCCTATACAGCATCGTTCCTGGGAAAAGGATCGTTGATCATTATGGGTTTCAACTATTTTGCCAGAACATTCGCAATTGAATTCTATTATTTGATTCCGGTTGTGCGGAATTATACCATCCGCCCGCTGATTTGTTTCTGCATAACGATGGCGGTGTTATCTGTTATTTTGTATCTCTACAATTATCTCCTAAATTGCAGAGGCAGGAGGAAAAGCTGTGAAGCAATTTGATGTGCGGGCGGAGGCCCGTGGCGTTTTTAACAAAGAAATAGAAGCTCTGCAAAAGACCCGGGAGGCGCTGGGGGACGATTTTGAGAATTTGGTGGAGCTGGTGCTGAATTGCCGGGGCAAGGTGATCCTGTCCGGCATGGGTAAGCCCGGCCACATCGGCAGCAAAATTGCGGCCACCCTGGCCAGTCTCGGTACACCCGCCTTTTTCATGCACCCGGCAGAAGCCATGCACGGTGATCTGGGTATGGTGACGAAGGAGGACGTGGTGATCCTCATGAGCTACAGCGGCGAAAGCGAGGAAGTGACCCGGCTGCTGCCGGTGCTGCGGGAGATCGGCTGCGAGACTGTTGCCATCACCGGCAAAGAGAAGTCTACCGTGTCCAGGGAGTGCCGGCACCGACTGGTGTTCCCGGAACTCGAGGAGGCCTGCTATCTGCATCTGGCCCCCACTTCCAGCACCACGGCGCTTCTGGTTCTGGGCGATGCCCTGGCGGTGACGGTTGCGAAGCTGCGCAACTACACCAAAGAGAATTTTGGCCTTTACCACCCGGCTGGAGCTCTGGGCAAGAAGCTGCTGGTAAAGGTTTCCGACCTGATGCACAGGGATGAGGAAAACGCCGTGGTGCCGGAAGGTGTGAGCCTTCGCAGCGCCATTGTGGAAATGAGCAGCAAGGGCCTGAGCATGGTCACGGTGGTGGATGCGGACGGGAAACTCAAGGGCATCATCACCGACGGCGATTTGAGAAGAATGCTGGAAAAGGGCGTGGATGTGTACAACGAGACCATCGATGCCGTGATGACGAAAAATCCCAAGTGGATCGACAGCCGGGAGATGGCGGTCAATGCCCTGCAGTTTATGAGCGACAAGCGGATCACCTGCATGCCCGTTCTGGATGAGCAGGAAAAAGTGGTTGGCTCTGTGCTGATGCAGGATATTTATAAGGCAGGTATTGTCAGATGAAAATCAAAATCCTTGTGATGGATGTGGATGGAACCCTGACCGACGGCCACATCTATGTGGGCTCAGAGGGCGAAATGATGAAAGCCTTCCATGTCCAGGATGGTTACGGAATTGCCCATATTCTGCCCCAGCTTGGTATCACCCCGGTGATTATCACCGGCCGCAGTTCCCGGATTGTGGAAAAACGGGCGGCGGAACTGAAAATCGCCCATCTGCATCAGGGTATCGGCGACAAGCTGGCCAAATTGCAGGAAGTGGCAGCGGAGTTGGGCGCAACGGCGGAGGAAATCGCCTACATCGGCGACGATGTGAACGATTTGGACTGCATCCGCTGGTGCGGCTGTACTGCCTGTCCCGCTGACGCGGTGCCGGAAGTGCTGGAAAAGGTGGACTATGTCTGCAAGCGTGACGGCGGCCGTGGCGCCGTGCGGGAGTTTATTGATCGGATCACAAAGGAGTGAGCCAGTGGAGAACCGTTATTTATTCCTGGAGATTCTGAAATCCGCCCTGGCGGGAAAAGCCTATGAGCCGGGGGAGGAAATCTCTGCGGAGCAGTGGGAGCAGATCTTCCGGATCGCCCAGCAGCACCAGCTGCTGCCGGTGATTGTGGATGCCTGCTATCAGTTGCCCGGGCTTTCGGGTTCGCCCCTTCTGGCAACGGCACGAAGCAGTGTGCGCCAGCAGGTTTTTATGCAGGCTCAGAAAACGGCTGAGTTTCTGAATCTCTACCGGAAGCTGCAGCAGGCAGGTGCGAAGCCCCTGGTAGTCAAGGGCATCATCTGCCGGAATCTCTATCCCAATCCGGATCACCGAACTTCTTCCGATGAGGATGTGCTGATCAGACCGGAAGAGTTTAACCGCTGCCATGAGGCCATGATCGCCTTTGGCATGGAAACGGAGGAAAATCCTGCCCGTTTTGAGCAGCAATATGAGATCCCCTACAGAAAAAAGGGAGGCCCTCTGTACATCGAACTGCACAAGTCCTTGTTCGCAAAAGACAGCGATGCCTACGGCGAGCTGAACAGCTATTTTGAGCAGGTGCATGAAACCGCTGTGGAAGAGACGGTGGAGGGCGAAAAGATCCTGACCATGGCGCCGACGGATCACCTGTTTTATCTGATCTGCCATGCCTTCAAGCACTTTCTCTACGGCGGTTTCGGCATCCGCCAGGTTTGTGACATTGCGCTGTTTTCCCGGTGCTACGGCGAGCGGATCTGCTGGGAGCGGGTGCTGGATAACTGCCGGGCAATTCGGGCAGACCGGTTTGCGGCTGCGCTTTTTGCCATTGGAGAAAGACATCTGGGTATTGCGGTATCTCTGCCGGAGTTCTGGAAGTGTGATGTGGATGAAAAACCCCTGCTGGAGGATCTGCTTTCTTCCGGTATTTACGGAAAGACAACCCCGGAGCGGCAGCACAGCGCAGGCATTACCCTTAATGCCATTGTCCGCCGGAAACGGGGAAAGGCAGAGGATCGCGGTATACTGAAAAGTCTGTTCCCCGGAGTGGGTTCTTTGGAAAGCCGCTATCCCTATCTGAAGAAGCATCCTGCACTGCTGCCGGTTGCCTGGGTCAGCAGAATCTTCCGCTTTGCGGCGAAGGGCGGCTCCGACGGCGCGAAGAAAACCATTCAGCTTGGAAATGAGCGGGTGGAGCTTTTGCGGCTGTATGGGATTCTGGATGAGTAAATATTGAAAATTCCCCTTCTTTCGAAGGGGAATTCTTTACTTTTTCATGAGAATCCGTTATAATGAAACAAAAAACGGGAGGTAAAACCATATGAACCCTCATTTCGGCGAAATCAAGAAAAATTTCGGCTTCGGCTGCATGCGTCTGCCCGTAATCGGTGAAGAAATCGACGAAGCTGCTTTCTGCGCCATGATCGACAAGTTTATTGCCGACGGCTTTAATTATTTCGACACGGCTCGCCCCTACCACTGGAAGCGCAGCGAAAAGGCTCTGAAGACCTGCCTGGCTGACCGGTATGACCGGAGCGCTTTCCTGCTGGCTGACAAGCTTTCTCCCACCTTCTTCGAGAAGGAAGAGGATATCCGTCCGCTGTTCCACGATCAGCTGGAAGCCTGCGGTGTGGAGTACTTCGACTTCTACCTGATGCATGCCATGAGTGCCAGCCGCTGGGATAAGTATGTGCAGTCCCGGGCCTATGAGATTGCGCTGGAGCTGAAGGCCCAGGGCAAGATCCGCCATCTGGGCATGTCCTTCCACGATACCGCAGAGGTGCTGGACATGATGCTGACCAATTGGCCGGAGATCGAATTTGTCCAGCTGCAGTTCAATTACCTGGACTACGAAAGCCCCACGGTTCAGAGCCGTCTGTG
>JAZONA010000060.1:0-34285 GCA_045654265.1 Faecousia sp. | reverse complement strand
GGCAGAAAATGCTACTCAAGTCCTGTCATCCGCACCATAAATAAACGAAGCTATGATACAATTCATAGCTTCGTTTATTTTATCAGCCTATGGACACCTCGCCGTCCCAATCAATATACCACTCACTAACGTATATTTTTACACAAATGGCACAGTAGCCGTTGTTCGTAAGTAACGCATGTCTGCCACACTTTTTGCAGTTCGCTTGTCTGTCAATGGTAGGCGGCAGAGCATTTTCCTCATACTCTGCGTTGGAATAGTATATTCTTTCCAATCTGTCATTGTAGTAAAAGATCATATCCCAATCGTAGGGGGTTTTGTCAAGATTCCATCTTTTTATGATCTCGCCGTACCCAAAATCTCCAATGGGATCTGTTTCAAACGTCAGTTCTGTATTCACCTCGTCTCCGATAATCGCTATGCATCTGCAAGACGAGGCACGGGCGCTTTTGTAATTTTCCACCGCAAAATCATCCATATTGAAAGCATGCATCAGATTTTCGCCAAGAATAATATCATCATAGGTCAGTTTTCTGTCTGCTTGCCTTGCAAGTATATCCTCAACGAATGATGGTGCGCTGATATAATATGTTAGGCGAACGGTATACTCTCCCACGTCAGTCTCTTGTTCCCGGTGCTTGCTGATGGAAATTGGTGTTTCACTCAGAACGATCTTCAGGTCTTCCATCCCAAACTGCTGCCGCAGTTCCTTTGTCTTTGTTTCGATATATGCTTCCAATTGAGGCAATAGATCCGGTTCTTCCATGGTTGCGGTTTTATTTTCAGCATTGCAGGAAGCCATCCCCACTATCAGCATAACCGTACACAAACAGCAGATAATCTTTTTCATAAAAAGCTCCTTTCTGTTTTTTCTCATTATAACACATATTGAAAGAAATGGAAAGTGTGTTTGGAATTCCATCTCTTCGTTCGTTTTGTTTTACGAATCGTTATTTTTGCACCCTTATTGACTTCAAATACAATTCACTCCGAATTGAAAAAAGAAAAAAATATGATACAATAAAATTAATTTCGGAAGAAACAGAGGTGCGCCATATGTCAAAACTGCAATATAAGACCCGTGGAAATACCCCAGTCAACGGCAAAACCCGCATCTATTTATCCTGCCATCCTGAGGATGTCGCTCATTGGCGTGAAGCCATTGTCAGCGATCTGCTTGAGCAGTGCGATTGTGCTGTATATTACTATGACGATCCTGCGGATGTAGTTGTAGATGATGCTTATCGTAGCACATTGGAGCAGATGCAGCTGGTGCTGATTCCGATAACCCGGAAATTACTGACGGAGCCCAACAAAACTATAGAGATCGATCTGCCCTTGGTTACAGACAAGAGGATTTCGATGTTGCCCATCCTGGTCGAGGAAAACCTCTTGACTCTGTACACCGCAATTTTCGGTTCCGTGCAGTTTTTGGACCGTTGTCAGCAGGATGTCACTGCCGTATCCTACAAAGAGAAACTGGCATTCTATTTAAATGCTGTCACACTGGCTGATGCACAAATCCAGCAGATCCGTGAGGCATTTGATTCCTATATTTTTCTCAGCTACCGAAAAAAGGATCGTAAGTATGCCCAGGAACTGATGCGCCTGATCCATAGCATAGAAGGGTTTGCTGATGTTGCAATCTGGTATGACGAATATCTTGTCCCCGGAGAGAATTTCAACACCATTATTCAAAAAATGCTGAAGCAATCTCCGGTGTTTGCCTTGGCTGTGACCCCTCTTTTGTTGGAGGATGGGAACTATATCATGCGCCATGAATATCCCGCAGCCCAGGATTTGCAAAAGCCAATTCTTCCGGTGCAAATGCAGCCCACAGATCAGCAGAAACTTCAAGCTTACTATAAAAATCTACCCGATTGTGTAGCCTCCACAGACCCGGAAAGCATAAAGAACAATCTGCAAAGTTGTTTCCGTGGAGTCACACTGGGTGCTAATCAGGATGATCCCACGCATATATACTTTATGGGTCTGGCTTACCTGAACGGCGTAGATGTGGAAGTCGACCGCACACGAGCAGTTACATATATCCAAAATGCAGCATTTGCTGACCTCCCGGAAGCGGTGGAAAAGCTGGCAGATATGTATCTATATGGGCAAGCCCTTGATTGCAACCAGGAAAAAGCAAACGCCTGGCGCTGCCGCCTGCACACTCTGCTGACCCATCGTATGCGGGAAAAAGCACTTCTGGTAAACGGAAATGTACCGAATTTGTGTAACCGCACCCTGACTGATGAAGAATCGCATCTTGTCCACTGGTATCTGCGCAACCTGCAGATTGTCCTTGAAAACTGTGAGAGTAACGAATGGGCCAAAGCAAAGCTCTGCTTCATCAGCCAAAAATACGGCACCCTTGAGCTTCCCTATTTACGCAAATACTTACCTCTTTGTGTAGCACACAACCATGAAACCCAGGACATATTGCACTTGGCAAAAAAGCTGTACAGTGTGGACAAAACCAAAGAAAATGCATTGTTTTTGGCTCAGGTAAGCCTTTCTGCCGGCAAGTCCTTAAAAATTGAGGAGTACGTACAAAGCGCAGTCAAACTGTGCCGGAAGTTACTAAAAACGCACGATGACCCCAAAATCAAGCTCATCCTGGCAGAGGCCCTTATGTTCTTCGTGCCGGATCCGTTCTCATCCTCTAAGGAATTCACCCCACAACAAGTCAAGTATTGCTGGGAGGCAGCGGAGCTGTGCCATCCTCTGGCAGAAAACAGCACCCATTTTCCCACCATCCGACTGCTCTTAGATGCCGTATCCTATCTGCCACAAAAGGAAGAAACACTAAGTCGGCAGGGTGTACTTATGGAAAACGCAGAAAAGCATGCGGAATTGATCCTCCAATTTACAGATCGGATAGAGGATAGTATGCGCCTATGCCATTTTTACAGAAGCCTGGGCGATTATTATAGTGAAAAGTACGGATATGATCACGAAAGTACGAAGATTTGCAAAGAAAAAAGCCGTGCATTTTGCGATGATCAGTATAGCTGGGGCCGAAGCAAGCGCAGCTCCCGCCTTTTCCAGACTTACCTTACTATAGCCGAGGAAGGGGAACGCCGGTTCCGTGGAGAACCACAAATTTCCTGGGACGACGAGGCGTATTCGATTTTCTTATATACCGAACAGTTTTTTTCCGCCCAGGAAGAATTGGAGATCCTGAAACGGCAAATCCGCAGCGCCCGCGGCACCGAGCACTACGATATAAACAAATATCTGACAAAGGCAGAAACACTGTGGAACACAAAACTTTGCTTCGGTGCTGGTGTTTTACAAGCCTCACTGCAAATGGAAGCTTTGGAGGAAGAAAGCGTTTACCGCTTCTGTGGCAAGGCGCTATGCGCCCTTTGTGAAGATTTGGTGACCCATTGGCGGATGTGCAATTGGCTGGGACAGCCAATCCCTCAGCTGAAACCATTAGAAAAGGCCGCAGCACCCATAGCCAAGGTATCACAATACACACCAAATGGGGTCTATTGGTGCAACACCTGCCACATTGCCATTTCCTGTCTGCAGGCGCTGGATGCATTGGAGAATCAGGATTTGCAAAAAGCCTGGGATTGTTGTTGGGATGCACTGCGTTTTAAGCCGGAATATGTGCAAGACCATGCCCCCATGGCATGCGCAAAGGAAATTCTGGCCTTTCTTACGACAAATGCCACAAAATCCCGGGAGTATTTAACCCAAGCAATCCATTGGAGAAAGGACGCACCCACCAATGCGCAAAAAATAACGATCGCTATGAACTACAGTATGATCGCCGATACATTCGCCGATGACGCTGCCCAGGCTCTCGCCCCGCTGGAAGATGCAATGCGCTACAGCCGTTGGAGCCTGGAAGAAGGTAACGCAATTCGCATATGGATCCACTGCGCCGAACAAACAGCGGAACTGCTCCAGGAGTCAGCACCCCAACGAGCCAAAGAGCTGCGAGGCCGTTTGCAAGATGATTTGCGCATATATTTGCAGAAAAATTTAGATATAGAGCTGTTGCGTCGATATGTGAAAACAGCGCTCCATAAGGATTATTTTGAGGATAATGCCGCTATTTTTTCTGTGGTGCTTGTACAGCTGGATGACCGAAAGGAACACCTGCAGCTCTTGTCTGAAGCTGTTTACCGCACAGATTTTTTATCGATCCACCGCTATATCCCCCTGATCCTTCGAGCGCAAGAAACCTTACTGGCACAAGAGGATACTGCTAAAAACCGACGCCATCTGGCAAAAACCCTGCTGGAAACACAATCCCTGGTCTCAGAAGCCTTTTCCAAAAACGCAGACGCGATCAGTTTGCACCGAAACCGCCTGCTGCGGGCGCAAAAGCTATTATCCGAAATCAGCGAGCAGACCCAAGAAGACCTGGCACTTTTGAGCAAAATCGCCGTAGAACTTGCCGCTCTTGCCCCTGGGTCTTTGCCCAAAGAAGAGAAGGATCGGATTTATGAAACTTATATGGATACGAACTTCTCCCGTACACAGCGGATCGAACAGCTCGAAGTGGAGCTGAAGGCGAATATGGAATGGGCATACAGCACATCTGCAGAGAAAAAATCCAGCTTCTTGGCACTTTTGGAAAAAGCAAAAGCCTTTTTGCAGGAAGACCTGGATCTCGGCGAAGCATTGTCCATACACCAGGCTCTGCAGCGCAGTTTACAGCACGGACAGTCCAAAGCGCTGCTACGCATGGGTCAGGAGGTTTTGGAACTGTATGGACAAAGGGCACTTCAGCTCTGCGATACCCTGACAGAGGAGACCTTCGGCGGTTGGGATCCGGGGATCCCGGGGCTGAAAGAGAAGCTGGTGTCCATCGCAGACCGGCTGTATCCGCATCCACCTGCCGGGTTAACGCCGGATGTTCTGGCAAGACGGACACAGCGTTTCTATACATTCTATTACAACATTGGGGAATGCGCAAAAGCGCTGGCGCTGGAACTGCGCTTTCTGGAAATGCTGCCTGATGCCCTGCCGGAAGTAAATTTTGATTCCTTCTGGACTGAACGTATACGGACGCACCTGCTTGCAGGCTATCCGGAAGGCGCAAGTGCCGTGATCCGGAAAGTGCTGCAAATGGATCGTGCTTCCCCGCAGAAACACCGGGCAGCAAACAAAATAACACCGGATGCTTTTGCGGTGATGGCGGATACCCTTCAGTGGTATTCCAGAGATTATGTATTTGACCGGAGATTGCGGGATATTTTCCGACCGCTCCAATCTGTAATCGAGCCCCTGCTCGATCCCACTGTCACCGACCCTTTGCTGGCCAAAATGCGCTTGCAGGCATACCAAAGAATCGAATGCGTATATACGCAAAAGCACTGCTATCAACTGATGCGACGGTTCTACAGACAGAAAGACAAATACCTTTTGAAAGACATTCGCCAGGGCCGGCGGAAGATCATCCGCCACGCACTGGAGCGTAGATCCCGTATGCGTAAATAGACGCATGGGGAACAAGGAAAAAGCTCTGATTGCAATACAATCAGAGCTTTTTTCTTTGTGCATCAAGGGCAAAACGCCTCCATAATGCGGGATACGATCTCCAGTTTCCGCTTATATGCATGGGGGGCAATACCGTCCAGTTCAAGCCAAAGATGCCTTGCTTTTTCTAACATATCTTTGCTTTTCAACAGGTACCCGATATTATAATATGATATGGCAAGATCATCCTTTGCCAGTTCCGTATTATCCAATATCTTCAATCGGATCTCCAGAGATCGCATATAGTGTTTGTGCGCTTCATCGGTATTGCCTTGCTTTCTGAGAAGTCTGCCCAAATCATCACAAACAATAGAAATCGCTCTTTGCCAGTATGCATCGTTTGTTTTTTCCGCCATCTGCGTCATACACGTACGCGCTTTCGTATAAAACGAGCAGGCCGCATCCATTTTGCCGTTTTTCTCGGCCAGTTGCGCAAGCTCCTGGTAATACTGAATAACCTTTTCCAACAGTTCCAGGCGATTTGCCTCCCTGGCGATCTTTATTCTCACATCTTGTGCGGTGGAATAATATTCGAAAGCCTGATCCAGATCCCCCTGCGCTTGCGCAACATTTCCCGCACAGTCATAGCAATCCGGTACCTCTTCCAAATATGCGTTCATATGGTAATCGGCATAGAAACGTTCATGTATATCCGCAACCCATAAATACAACTGTCTGGAAGTTTCCAGATCCTTCCTGCCGTATGCAATGCGCGCCAACTGCTTACAGTCCATCGCCAAGGCTAAATTTCTCCCGGCGTCCCCCTTTCTTTGTGCAATGCTTTTCACCAAACGAACATTTTCATCGTAGTATTTTTGGCACAGCGCCGTATCGCCCATTGCCTCGCACAGCTTATACAACAAATTATAGATTTGGATGAAGCCACGGTATTCTTTTTGCTCCAGTGTTTTGCACATATCCAGCGCTTCGCAATAGGTTTTATACGCATCGTCGAACCTTTTGTGATGGGTGGCGACTTGACCCAAATAGGCGCAGTAATCAATCAGTATTTCTTTCGCCCAGTCCCTTGATACCTCTTTTGCGACACATTTGTACAGTTCTAATGCCTGAGAATAGTACCGCATTGCGGTTTCGCTGTCTTTTTTCGCATCCAGTACATCCGCCACTCTTCTGCAGCATTCCGCCAGATCACGTTTCCTGGAAGTCGATTGACTCTTATCATAACGTTGTTGTGCCAGTTCCAGCGCCTGAGAATATGCATCATAGGCCAGATCCCTGTCATCGTTCAGAATCGCCATGTCGCCCAGCTCGTTATAGCCAAGGATCAGCCCCCAGACGCTTCCTTCGTCCTTCTTTTCTTCCGCCAGGGAGCGTTTCAAAGACATCTGCTCCGCCAAATACCTTGTGGCAACATCCCATTGATTTCGTGACTGGGCATAATACACCACGGTTGTATATAGCACGATCAACGATCGTTTGTGCCGCGCATTTCCGTCATCAGCAAGCATGGCCTTCAAAATCTCGATCTTTTCACCATAATACTTGTACACGTTAGCATCGTTTCCGCATTTTTCAGAAATTCCGCCCAGGGTTTCGCAAATGGTGCATAGCTGGAATTTGTTATGATCAGAGTCCGTCTGCTGCGCAATTTGCTTTATGATCTCATACGCTTGCACATAAAAATCAAAGGCCTTGGGATAAGCATCTTCCTGTTTCGCTGTTTCCCCCATTAAGCTGTAGATCTCTGAAATCCTCCACTTGGATACTATATTTTCATGAGCCTCTGCAATTTCCTTTGCTTGCATATAATGGGCGTATGCTGATGAAAAATCTTTTGCGCTCCTGCGAAGAGTACCCAGATAAATATGGCTGCTGATCATAGCATTATGATCTTCCATTTCCTCGCCAAATGCCAGCATTTGGCGATATGCCTTTTCTGCAGAAACGGGATCTTTCAGTTGATTTTCATATAAATAGCCCAAATATCCCAGATCTGAGGCTAGCTGATGACCGTCCTGGGCAGAACGGCTTTCTAAAAACAAGCTTTTCCGGCAGTCAATCAGTTTTCTTTGCCATTTCACCACAGCAGAGGGATCTTCTTGACTTCTGCGGGAGCTTCCATACAGATGTACCATTTTTTCCAATGCCGGGATATAGTCGCACTCAGCAGATAAGGTGATCAGCTTTAATGCCTTTTCATGATCCACCTCTACATCGATTCCGCCTAAATATGCAAGACCGGTTAAATAATTTCGTTCATAAGATAGCTTGTTTTCCTTAACGGTATTCGGGGGGATGCTATCCATAAGCGCTTTTGTAAAAGCTGTTTCATTCTGTATATCGGCAGGATCCGGAATCCCTTCGTACTTGGCGAAAAGCTGTGCCAGATCGGTTTGCACCAACTCTACGGGAAGAATGGGGAGTCCAGCAGCTCTTGCCATAGGATACTCCGTTGTCATGATATAATTTGGCTCAATCACAAGATTCGGTGTTACCGTCAGCAAAAACAAACCACTTTTTTGCAAGGCGCTTTTGATCGAATTGTTAAAATTTTCTCCGGGAGAGAGAAATTCATCATACCAAACAGCAATGCATTCGAAAGAGTCATGATTATGGATGAAACGCATCAACTGCTGCGCATACTTTCGATCTTTTTTTCGGTAGCTTAAAAATATATACGCATCAAAGGAAGCGCGAACCTTTTCTGCAAGCTCGTCACCGATCAAAACTGACTGGAGATACTGCTGTAGTTTTTGATCGTAGCCGATTGCTGTGGGATCTGCATTGTGTTTGTCCAAAAAATGCAGATCGCCACATTTTTTATTGAACAAATCTTCCAACCCATCTTCCTGCATTAAGGGCAAAACCGGGATGTGATTGGCAATGGCGAACTGGAATTCCACAGCTAACGCTTCATTTTCTGTGCGCAGAAGATTGGAAGTAATGGGCATAACAAAAAGCTGCATCAGCTTCAGATCTTCCAAAAAATCCGCAGTTTTATCCCGGGGATCTTCCGTGTACCAAATGGCACAATTCTGATACAAGAGGATATCATCCGAAATAGGCTGAAGGTATCGTTCCAAGTCGTCAGGATGGCTGCAAAAATAAACCCTCGGTTTCCCTTGCGGCGATTCATTTTTTCTTGTCTTAACTTTCCATTTTTCCATCTGATAACGCCACCTTTTCTGTAGATATTTCTTCTAACTTATTTTCTTTATTAATATTATACTGCCTTATGACCATAAAACAAGCACAAAAAACACCCCAAAAACAGTATTTTCAGCAGTATTCTACTGCCAGTAGAATTGCAAAATCCAACTCTACTCCTCCAAAACCATCGGTAGAGGTGTATTCATATATGTGTAGGTTTACTATTTTCTTACACACAAGTACAATGGCTACAATTTCACCGAAAGGAGCATAGACCATGAGTAAAGAGATCCCGATTTTCTTTTCAACCGACGACAATTATATTCCCTACCTGGATGTGGCTGTTTCTTCCCTGATCGCCAATGCTTCCAAGGACTATTTATACCGAATCACAATTTTGAATACCGGCCTCAAAGCCGAAAATATCGCTAAAATCAAACTAAATGAGCGCCCCGGCGTTTCCATTGATTTTGTGGATATATCACGCAACCTGGAAAAAATAATGTCCCACTTCAAAAATGTCTACCATTTTTCCATCGTAACCTATTACCGGCTGTTTATCGCCTCTTTGTTTCCGCAATATGATAAGATTCTGTATCTGGACTGCGATATTGTTGTACTCGGTGATATTTCGGAGCTTTATCACACTCCGCTGGGCGATAATATTTTGGGTGCAGCCCCTGAGCAGTATGTACAGAACACCGGAGAATTCAGGCACTATGCCCAAAGCGCTCTTGGTGTGGACCCCGACGGATATGTGAACGCCGGTGTGCTGATCATGAATCTGGATGCCTTCCGGAAAAACCGTATAGAGGAAAAATTTGTAACGCTGATCACCGAATACGATTTTGACTTATTGGATCCGGATCAGGCCTACCTGAATTATCTTTGCCAGGGTAAAATCCATATGCTCCCCAACGGTTGGAACAAGGAACCTATGCCTTTGGCTTGCGAAGGAAAAAAGAACATCGTCCACTATGCACTATATAAAAAGCCGTGGCAATATGATGACGTGCAGGATGGTGAGTATTTCTGGCATTATGCAAAAAAATCTCCCTTTTATAAGAAAATTCTTCAAAACAAGTCCACCTTTGGGCCGGAAGATAAGGCTAAAAAAGAAGCTGCCGCCAAAGAGATCCTGGAGCATGCCATCGTAATCGCCGCATCGCCCAATACATTTGTAGGACAACTGAGCAGGAGTTGATGAAAAAATGGAAAAATCTCCTCACAAATTGGAGTTGCTCAGAAGAATCGCTGAGCTTGAAAAGAAGGAAATGTGGCATTTGGATGTGGAGGATGACCCGGAAACATACCCCTTAATGCCGGATCAGGTGGATTACCTGAACGAAAAATTCATCAACAAGCTCAAAAACAAAATCGCCAACATTTTCGGTGCTCGTTTTTTTGACAAAATGATCGCAGACAGGCAGTTGATCATCAAAGAAGTGCGCGGTATTGAGAATTTCACTGCCGTGCCAGGTGGTAAAATCGTCACCTGCAACCATTTCAGCGTAGGCGATAACTACGCCGTGTGGGTCGCTCTTCGGGAATATATGGAGGGCCGTTTGCTGTATAAAGTAATTCGTGAGGGCAACTACACCAACCCGCCCAAGCCCTTTGGATTGTTTATGCGTCACTGTAATACGCTCCCGCTTTCCAGCCAAAAAGCAACGATGGTAAAGTTTATGAAAGCTGTGGCTGAATTGCTGAGGCGCGGCGAAACCATTCTGATCTATCCGGAACAAGGCATGTGGTGGAACTATCGCAAGCCTCGTCCCATGCAAGATGGCGCTTTTTCTTTGGCTGTGCGGAATAAAGCCCCGGTGATCCCGATTTTTATCACCATGGAAGACAGCGACGTTTTGGATGCGGATGGATTTTATGTGCAGGAATATACACTGCACATCCTGCCTGCCATTTATCCGGATGAATCCCTTTCACGCCCGGAAGCCAAGAAAGACATGAAAGACAGAAATTACAAGGCTTGGGTAAAAACCTATGAGGAATTTTACCAAAAGCCTCTGCGGTACAGTGAAGTATGAAATTATATCTTACGGTAATCGGTTTTGCCATGCTGATCATCTCCGTGGCGAATATCGTTTTTAAAACAGCGGCTTGGTATTACGTCATCATTGCGGTTGTGCTTTGTACAGCACTGCAATTTGCACTGGACGGATTGATCGCAATCATCATTCACAAAATGCCGCAGCGATGGTTTGGCGTTGACAATCCGCATTACGAAGTATCCGAACGGGAAAAGAAGCTTTATCAAAAGCTAAAGGTACGCAAATGGAAGGACAAAGTTTGGGAGCTGGGCGGCATGGGCGGATTCAGCAAAAAAAGTCTGGCATCCCCGAACAGCCCGGAATATATTGAAACATTCATTGTGGAATGCAATAAAGGCGTGCTGACCCATCGCTTGTCTTATCCCATAGGTTTTTTGCCGATGCTGCTATTCCCCAATATGTGTGCATACACCATTGCACTTCCCGTTGCGATGGTAAATCTGTTTTTGAATATCCTGCCAACGCTGGCCCTACGGTACAATACGCCTAAACTGAAGCTGCTCCTGAAAAGGATGCGCAGAAAGTCTCACAGCGCTGTATGATCACCCGATCGCATCTGCCGGGAAGGATGGTATTTCCTCTTGCTTTTTCCGCATGAGTGTGCTATAACGATAAAAAATACCATTTTTTTGAACAAGAGGCTTTCTATGAAACGTTTTATTGCTATTTTTCTTCTCATAGCTGTGGTTTGTTCTTTAGGGGCATGCACATCTGCCGATGCTCCCGCTCCGGAGAACACCACCCAAACCACCCAAACCAAAACGGAAGAACCTACCCATCCCACCGAAGAACCCACCACCGCTCCGGCTCCTGCGCTTCCCCTTCAGGTCGTCATCAACGAAGTGATGCCCGACAACGAGATCCTTTCTCTGGGACACGATCAGGACTGGGTGGAGCTGTACAACGAAGAAAACCGGGAGGTTTCCCTTGACGGCTATTTCCTCACCGACGATCCCGAAAAGCCGGAGCGCATCTCCCTTACGGGCAAAACCATTCCTGCCGGTGGCTATCTTGTTATCGTGCTAGACGGCAACGCCCCCTTCCGGCTTTCCGCCGAGGGTGAGACGGTTTATCTGACCCACAACGCCCAGGTCATCTCCTCCATTTCTTACGAGGACGCCGAAGAGGGCATCAGTATCTCCCAGGATGGTACCTGCCCCTATGTGACACCCGGGTTTCCCAACACAGAAGCAGGCTACGAAGCCTATCTCAAAACCGTGAAATTGCCCCAGCTGATCATCAACGAGGCCATGACCTCCAACTCCAAATATGCCCCCGTGGGCAATGAATGCTACGACCTGGTGGAGATCTACAACAACTCCGATCAGACGCTGGATCTGGGGGATTACACCTTCAGCGACAAACGCTCCGAGCCTGACCGTTTTCAATTTCCCCAGGTATCCCTGGAACCCGGGGCCTATTATGTGATCTACTGCTCCGGAAATACCGCTTTGGGCAAAAATCACACCTCCTTCAAGCTCAGTTCTTCCGGCGAAACCGTTTATCTGGCGAAGAACGGCGTGATTTTCGATCAAGTCGCCATTCCCGGTGACCTGAACAAAAACCAGAGCTACGGAAGAACGGATTCCGGCTTCGCCTATTTTTCCACCCCCACCATTGGAAAGAAAAACAGTGGCGGTTATGCATCCAACGTAGCGGTTCCCAAGGCAAATCACCCCTCGGGAATTTACAAAGACCCCATCACCGTGACGCTGGAAGGCTCCGGAACCATTTACTACACCCTGGATGGAAGCCGTCCCACCACCGAATCTGCGGTGTACACCAAGCCCATTCCCATCACCGGTGTCACCACCATCCGCACCTTCCGCACAGAAGGCGGCAGAAGCAGTGTGCTTACCGCCTATACCTACATTGTTGGCAAGAATCACAATCTGCCCATCGTCAGCCTATCCATCCCCCAGGAATCTCTCACAGGAGAACTGGGTGTTTTGAATAACATCCAGGAGTCCTATGAATACGAAGGCGTCGTGACCCTCGTAGAGGGCGGCGTGGAGAAGTTTTCCGTTCCCTGCGGCTTCCGGCTCCATGGCAACGACAGCCGCAAAGAGCGGAAGCAGAATTTCCAGCTGCGTTTCCGCTCGAAATACGGCGCAGGAAAGCTGAAATACCCACTCTTTGAAAACCGTGATCTGGAAGAATACGACTCTCTTCTGCTGAAAGGCGGCAGCGAGGACTTCAACCAGGCCATGCTTCGGGATGAATTTGCCTGCGCCATCGTGGAGGGAAACACCAATCTTTACACCCTGGCCATCAAGCCCGTGATCCTGTATCTGGGCGGTGAATACTGGGGCATTTACTACCTGCGTGAGCGCTTCAGCGACGAATACGTGGCAGGACACCTGAACGTTTCCCCGGAATCCGTGGACATTCTGGAATCCACCCATGCGCTGGTGGAAACCGGAAGCGGTTCTGCCTTCCGGGAGCTGTGGGACTACATCGACACCCACGATATGTCCAAAACCGAAAGCTACGAATATCTGGCCCAGCGCATCGATATCACCAGCCTGCTGGATTGGTACATCTGCCGCTCCTACATGGGAGATAAGGATCTGGCCAATATCCGCCGATTCCGTTCCTCGGAAACCGACGGCAAGTGGCGCTGGATGTGGTTCGATCTGGACTGGGCATTCCATCACACCACCGACGATCCCCTTTCGGGCATCGTCGCCAGCCGTAACGGAGATCCCAAGCTGATCCGTGCGGTGCTGGAAAGCCAGGAGGGTAAGGAAGCTCTGCTGACCCGATACGCCCAGCTGCTGGACACCATCCTCAACGATGCCTATTTCAATCAGGTTTTGGATGGTCTGGTAGCCACCATCCAATCGGAGATCCCCCAAGACCGGGTCCGCTGGGGTTACACCGCCGAAAAATGGGAAGCTCAGGTGCAGAAAGTCCGCAACTACACCAAGGACAACGCCCGTACCAAACGGGTACTGGAGGATCTGAAATCTTATTTCGGTCTGACCGATGCCCAAATGACTGCCTATTTCGGCGATCACTACAAACCATAAAAAAAGAGGAAGGCACAGCCTTCCTCTTTTTTATGGCTTGGTATCTTCCTTCAGCAAGCGGTGGATCCGCAGGTGCTGGGGGCGCACTTGCCACAGCCCACGCAGGCATGGGCGACGATTTTCTGTTCACGGACACTCCCGTCATAAAGGACAGATTATCTTCCATTTGCGCCATATCGCCCATGCCGAAGCCGATTTTTTTGATTTCAGAAAATAGGTGTTCATAGTGCTTCCTCCCTGCAAAATTTGTTATCTAAATCGTACATGAAATCCATCCTGTTTTTGAAATCGCCATAGAAAAATGATCAGCCAGAGGGTTTGTTTTGCGTGGGCGGACAAATATTTCTGTGTCAAGTGCAAAAAAGACTTGCTATTTGGGGAATGCTGCCGTATAATGCAAAAAGCATTTCGCTTTTAAGGAGCATTTTATGGATAAATTTATAGAAAAAGTCGCATCGATCAACGGTGCGGTAAACAATGCAATCTGGGGTCTGCCCGGGCTGATTTTGCTGATCAGCGCAGGTGTTCTGCTAACCGTTGGCACCAAGTTCTTTCAGATAAGCCACGTGCGTCACTGGTGGAAAAACACCATTGCCAGCGTCTTTAAGAAGAACAGCAAAAGCACCAAAAGCAACGATAAGCATGCTATTTCCCAATTCCAGGCGCTGTGTGCCGCTCTGGCGGCTACCATCGGCACCGGCAACATCGCCGGTGTTGCTTCCGCCATCGTCACCGGCGGTCCCGGTGCTGTGTTCTGGATGTGGGTCGCCGCCTTTTTTGGCATGATGACCAACTTCTCCGAGAATCTTCTGGGCATCTACTACCGCCGCAGAAATAAAGATGGCGAATGGTCCGGCGGCCCCATGTACTACCTGAGAGACGGTCTGGGCAAGCGCTACGGTAAAAAGTGGCTGAAGCCCATTTCCGGTGTGCTGGCGATTCTCTTCTCCGCTTTCGCGGTTTTGGCATCCTTCGGCATCGGCAACATGGCCCAGGTGAACAAGATCGTCCTGAATATGGATGCCGCTTTCTTCAGCAACGTTTCCCTGGGTACCATCCCCGGCACCCAGATCGACATCATTCATCTGATTATCGGTGTGGTTTTGCTGATCATTGGTGCGCTGATCATCATCGGCGGCCTGCAGCGCATCGCCAAGGTAGCTGAAATCGTCGTTCCCGTGATGGCAACGCTTTTTGTTGTGGGCGCACTGATCATTTTCGCCATCAACATCCAGCAGGTTGGCGCTATATTTTCCGCCATCTTCAAGTTTGCCTTCAAGCCTGCGGCATTTCTGGGCGGCGGTGTGGGCATTCTCATCAAGCATACCATGACCCAGGGCTTCAAGCGAGGTGTGTTCTCCAATGAGGCAGGTCTTGGCTCTTCCGTGCTGGTTCACTCCTCTTCCAACACCAAAGAGCCGGTAAAGCAGGGTATGTGGGGCATTTTTGAGGTATTTTTCGATACCTTCATCGTCTGCACCATGACCGCTGTGGTGGTGCTTTCCACCGGATTCATCGATCTGACCACCGGCACCCCCGTGGCAGGCGCCAACGGCGATACGCTGGTTTCCCAGGCATTCGGCAATGTGTTCGGCGCTCCTGGTACTTGGTTCATCGCCATCGCCATGCTGTTTTTCGCATTCACCACGGTGCTGGGCTGGTCCCAGTACGGTGCAAAGGCTGTGGAGTACCTCTTTGGTGCCAAGGGTGTTAAGGTTTACAAGGTCATCTTCGTGCTGATGATTGTTTCCGGTGCTGTAATGGAGGGCGGTCTGGCATGGGATCTGTCCGATACCTTCAATGGCCTGATGATGATTCCCAACCTGATCGGTGTGATCGCACTGTTCCCGCTGGTTATCAAGGTCACCAAAAACTATGTGGATCGGAAGATCAAGGGCAAGGACGTTGCGCCCATCCTTTCTTACGATCCTGAAATCCAGAAGGAAATGGAAGCCTCTCTGGACGAAGAATAATCGCAACCGCACTGTTCCGGGTGGAACAGTGCGGTTTTTGTAAATGATCGTTTAGCGCGCGCAGTTTCATTCCACCACGAAATAATCATTTACTACCTTGTTTTCCTAAAAAAGCTATGCTAAAATATAGAAAAATACCGAAAGGCGGCGATATTATGAAGCGCAATTCCCGTTTTTGGCTAAGTCTGATCATTTTCTCCCTGGTGGGACAGATCGCATGGGTCATGGAAAATATGTACCTGAACGTGTTTATCTACGAACGGTTCCGGGCATCGGAGGATCAGATCGCCCTGATGGTGGCGGCCTCCGCCGCCGCGGCGACTGTGACCACGTTGCTCATCGGCCCCTTAAGCGACAAGCTGGGTAAGCGGAAATTCTTCATTTGCGGCGGCTATGTGGCATGGGGCATCTCCATTTGGTGCTTTGCATTGATCAATATGCTCAGCCCTGCCGTGGCCATGACTGCCAGCGCAGCCACCACCGGCATTACGCTGGTGATTCTCATGGACTGCCTGATGACCTTCTTTGGCTCAACCGCCAACGATGCGGCCTTCAACGCATGGCTCACCGACTCCACCGACGAAACCAACCGTGGTGCCGCAGAGGGTATCAACGCCATGATGCCCATGGTGGCGATCCTCTTCGTGTTCGGCGGCGCCATGCTTCTGAACAAAGAAGATCCCAACTACTGGAACATTTTCTTCGGCGTACTGGGTACATTGGTGCTGATCATCGGCGCTCTGGGCTTCTTCCTGATCAAAGAACCCAAGGTGGACACCGCCGACAACACCAACTACCTGAAAAACCTGATCTACAGCTTCCGTCCCAAGGTCATCAAAGAAAACAAGTCCATGTTTTTCACCCTGCTGGCCTTCTGTATTTTCGGCATTTCCATCCAATGCTTCATGCCTTATTTGATCCTTTACTACGAAAAGACCCTGAAAATGGCCAATTATGTGCTGATTTTCGCTCCGGCTATCGTGCTGGCGGCGGCTTTCACCTTCTTCTACGGCAAGCTCTACGACAAAAAGGGCTTCCGCTTCAGCATCATCCCCTCCCTGAGCCTGCTAATGGTGGGCTACATCCTGCTGTACATTTTCCGGGGCTTTGTGCCGGTGTTTGCCGGTACGCTGCTGATGCTGTGCGGTTATCTGTCCGGCATGGCGGTATTCGGTGCCATGCTTCGGGATCACACCCCGGAGAATAAGGCCGGTGTGTTCCAGGGTCCGCGGATCATCGCTCAGGTGCTGATCCCCGGCGTGGTAGGCCCTGCCATCGGTGCGGCGGTGCTGGCCAACGCCGAGAAGATCCTCAACAGCGACGGCACCTACTCCTTCCTGCCCAACGCAAATGTTTTCCTGGCTGCGCTGGTGGTGATGGTGCCTCTGTGGATCTCCCTGATCCCTCTGCTGAAGAACAAAAAATGATAGTATGTCATCCTGAGCGGAGCTATACGTAGCATAGCGAAGTCGAAGGATCTTCGCACTAAATGCGTAGATTCTTCGACTCCCTTCAGTCGCTCAGAATGACAGAATTAGGAGGAACTTATATGCTTAACGAGCTTACCACTATCCAAGGGGAAACCCTGAACGGAACCCCCTGGCAGGTATATCCCCGGCCTTTGATGGAGCGGGAAAGTTATGTAAACTTAAACGGCATGTGGGATTTTGCTGTCAGCCGGGAAGAAGCCCTGCCGAAGACCTATGACAAGCAGATCCAGGTGCCTTTTTGCCCGGAAAGTGCCCTTTCCGGACTGAAAATGGCCGTGGAACCGGGCAGTTACCTCTTTTATCGCCGGCAGCTGTCATTGCCGGAAGGCTATGAAAACGGTCGGGTTCTGCTGCACATCGGTGCCGCCGATCAGGTGGCAGAAGTTTATGTAAACCAGAAATCCATGGGTCAGCATCAGGGCGGCTACAATGCCTTCACGGTGGATATTACCGATGCGCTGAGCAGTACCAACGAACTGGTGATCCGGGTTTTTGACGATCTGCGGGACAAGACCATGCCCTACGGCAAGCAGACCCTGACCCGGGGCGGCATGTGGTATACCCCGGTGTCCGGCATTTGGCAGACCGTTTGGCTGGAATGCGTGCCGGAAGTGTACATCCAATCCGTAAATGTGGATGTTATCGATCTTGCGCATGTCCGCATCCAGGTGACGCCCGGGCTGGACGGCACCATCACGGTTGATGGGGTAGGGGAATTCCCCCTGCGCCAAGGCGTTGCGGAAATCCACTTGGAGAACGCCCAGCTGTGGACACCGGAAAATCCCCATCTGTACCCCTTCACGGTGCAGACCCAAACCGACCGGGTGCGCTCTTACTTTGCTGTGCGAACCATCGAATCCGCCAACATTGACGGCATCCCTCGACTTCTCCTCAACGGCAAGCCCTATTTCTTCCATGGACTGCTGGATCAGGGCTACTGGCCCGACGGCATCTACACCCCCGCCACACCGGAATGCTACGCAGAAGACATCCTCGCCATGAAAAAGCTGGGCTTCAACACCTTGCGCAAGCACATCAAGGTAGAGCCGGAGGAGTTTTACTATCAATGCGACAAGCTGGGCATGGTGGTATTTCAGGACATGGTCAACAACGGCGATTACCAATTCTTCCGGGACACGGCGGTGCCCACCATTGGCATTCAGCGGATGCCGGACAAGCGGCTGAACCGGGATCCCAAGGGTCGGGAAATGTTCTTCCGGGCCATGGAGGAAACCGTCGCCCAACTGAGAAATCATCCCTGCATCCTCTACTGGACCATCTTCAACGAAGGCTGGGGTCAGTTTGACAGCGATGCCGCCTACGCCCGGATGCGCCAGCTGGACTCCAGCCGCATCCTCGACTCCACCTCCGGCTGGCATCGGCGCAAGGAAAGCGACGTGCAGAGTCTGCACATCTATTTCGGCTCCTGGTATCGCCTGCACAAATGCGACAAGCCCTTGGTACTCAGCGAATTCGGCGGCTACACCTACCCAGTGGAGGGGCATATCTTTAACCCGGACAAATCCTACGGCTACAAGACCTGCAAATCTCTTGAGGATTTCCAGACCGATGTGGAAAAGCTCTATCGCACCCGGATCCTGCCCAAGGTGAAAGAGGGCCTCTGCGCCACCATCTACACCCAGGTTTCCGACGTGGAGGACGAGATCAACGGCTTCCTCACCTACGACCGCAAAGTTTGCAAAGCTGACCCCACAGCCATGCAAAAGCTGGCGGAAGAACTCCAAGCTGCCATCGGAAATAACCGTTGAATTGCCCAAATGTATATGCTATATTTAAAAATATCCAACAATAGAAAGGATTGTTTTTTATGGGTTACAAACGTGCCGAATGGCATAGCGGTCTGACTTATCATCAGGACTGCTATGAATGCAATACTCCTATAGATTACACAGATTATAAGCTTGGCTTCCGTCCCTGGTTTGCGGATGGTTTTGTGTACTGCCCCAAATGCCGTACCCCTCTGCGCCACAGAGAAGAGTACGCCATCAATCAACCTGCTGTAACGAAGACTCCTGCCGCTCAGGCTCCCGTTTGGGAACAGCCTGCTACACCGGTGGCACAGACTCCCGTTTGGGAACAGCCTGCCGCACCGGCGGCTCAGGCTCCCGTTTGGGAACAGCCTGCCGCACCGGTGGCACAGACTCCCGTGTGGGAACAGCCTGCCGCACCGGTGGCTCAGGCTCCCGTGTGGGAACAGCCTGCTACACCGGTGGCTGAGACTCCCGTGTGGGAAGAGCCTGCCGAGGAACCGGTTTTTTGCCCGACCTCCGTTGAGCCTATTTACGAGCAACCGATCCAGACTGCACCGGAAGTTCCTGAAATTTTCGCAGTGCCGGCTCCCGTGGAAGAAGAACCCATTGCATTTGAAGAAGAGGAAGATGAAGTTCCCAGATTCTGCTCCAAGTGCGGCAAAGCCTTCCGGGATGATGATATTTTCTGCTCCCGTTGCGGTACCAAGCGCATTCGATAACAAAAACCTGCCGTCCTCGGACGGCAGGTTTTTTACATTCTTAGTACATACCACCCTGAGCGGCGGCTGCGGCAGCAGCGGCGTCAGCGGCGGGGTCGGGCTTATCCACAACCAGAGATTCGGTGGTCAGCACGCAGGATGCGATGGAAGCGGCGTTCTCCAGAGAAGAACGGGTCACCTTGGTGGGATCCACGATGCCGGAGGCGATCATGTCCACATACTCCTCGGAGTAGGCATTGTAGCCGAAGCCGATCTTGCCGGAGTTCTTGATCTTCTCAAAGACCACGGAGCCGTCCACGCCGGCGTTCTGTGCGATCTGGCGGATGGGAGCCTGCAGGGCGGAAGCGATGATGCGAGCGCCGGTCTTCTCGTCGCCGTGGAGAGTAGCGATCAGCTCCTCAACAGCGGCAATGGCATTGACCTGAGCGGTACCGCCACCGGCCACGATGCCTTCCTCAACGGCGGCACGGGCGGCATTCAGGGCGTCCTCCACTCTCAGCTTCTGCTCCTTCATGGCAACCTCGGTCTGAGCGCCAACCTTGATGACGGCAACGCCGCCGGCCAGCTTGGCCAAACGCTCCTGGAGCTTCTCACGGTCGTAGTCGGAGGTGGTGGTGGCGATGGAAGCACGGATCTGGTGAGCACGGGCCTTGATCATCTCGGCATCACCGGCACCGTCCACGATGGTGGTGGTGTCCTTGGTGACGACTACCTGACGGCAGCGACCCAGATCGGTCAGCTGAGCCTCGGTCAGCCCCATGTTCAGCTGGCTGGAGATCACAGTACCACCGGTGAGTACGGCGATGTCCTGCAGCATCTCCTTGCGGCGATCGCCGAAGCCGGGAGCCTTGACGCAGACGCAGTTGAAGTTACCACGCAGGCGGTTGACCAGCAGAGTAGCCAGTGCGTCGCCCTCCACATCCTCGGCGATGATCATCATCTTCTTGCCAGCCTTGACGACGGGCTCCAGGATGGGCAGGATCTCCTGAATGGAGGCGATCTTCTTATCGGTGATCAGGATGTAGGCATCGTCCAGGACGGCCTCCATCTTGTCGGTATCGGTGACCATGTAGGGGGAGATGTAGCCCCGGTCGAACTGCATGCCCTCCACCACTTCCAGACCGGTCTCGGCGGTCTTGGACTCTTCGATGGTGATGACACCCTCGGTGCCGACCTTCTCCATAGCCTCAGCGATCAGAGCGCCGATGGCCTCATCGCCGGAGGAAACAGCGCCAACACGGGCGATGGAAGCGGAGTCGGAAACGGGAACGGAATGCTCCTTGATGGCGGCAACGGCGGCATCAACAGCCTTCTCGATGCCCTTGCGCATGACCATGGGGTTAGCACCGGCGGACAGATTCTTCAGACCCTCACGGGTGATGGCCTGAGCCAGCACGGTAGCGGTGGTGGTGCCGTCACCGGCAACGTCGTTGGTCTTGGTAGCCACCTCACGGATCAGCTGAGCGCCCATGTTCTCGAAAGCGTCCTCCAGCTCAACCTCCTTGGCGATGGTCACGCCGTCGTTGGTGATCAGGGGAGCGCCGTACTTCTTGCCCAGGACAACGTTTCTGCCCTTGGGGCCCAGGGTGACCTTGACGGTATCGGCAAGCTGGTCAATGCCGGCCTGCAGCTTCTTGCGAGCGTCCTCGCCGTAAACGATCATTTTTGCCATGGTGTTACCTCCTTAGTCGGTGACGACAGCCAGGATGTCATCCTGCTTGACGAACTTGTAATCCACTTTGTCCAGGGTGATGTCGGTGCCGACAAACTTGCTGACGACCACCTTATCACCGGCGGCCACGGTCATTTCCACGTCCTTGGTGCCGGGGCCAACGGCTACGACCTCGTAGATAGCGGGCTTTTCCTTGCTGGTGGTGGCCAGAATGATGCCGGACACGGTGGTCTCGGCGGCCTCATGCTGCTTCAGCAGAACGTTGTCTGCCATGGGTTTGAGTTTCATGTTGATTCCTCCTGAATATTGTAGAGCGCAGAAAAATCTGCTTTTATGTATCTGTTTAGCACTCCATTTGCTTGAGTGCTAATACATAATACCCCAACCAAAAGAAAATTGCAAGAGGAAAAATGTCTTTTTCCGTAAATTATTTATGAATTTGCCATTTGGTAAGATAAATGATTGTTCAGCGCTGCGCAGCAGCGCCTTGGCTCCCTCTGATGAGGGAGCTGTCAAAAATCTTTGATTTTTGACTGAGGGAGAGATAAAAATGCTTAATCTATTGTGAGTTTGCGATAATCGCAACATTTTTCTCTCCCCCAGTCACGCCGTTCGGCGTGCCACATAGTCTATTGTGCGATTGCCACAGGCAATCGTCTATTAAGAATCGCTTCGCTACCCTCGTCAGAGGGGGCCAAGGGGTGCGGTGCGTTACTCACATAAACAATGATTTACATCATCAAACTAAAGTATTTAGTGAAAACACCTGAAGTTGATGGGAAAATGTGTACATTTCCTCTTGATTTTTGTGCGTTATTGCTTTATAATAATTACCAAACTTTGAATGGAAGGAGTGGCGCTATGGGTGAGATCATTGCGGTTCTGTCCGGCAAGGGCGGCACCGGTAAAACGTCCCTTTGCGCCGGCATTGCCTCCGCACTTGCTCAAGAGGGCTTGCGGGTGCTGTGCATCGACTGCGACGTGGGTCTGCGGAATCTGGACATCAGTCTGGGGCTTGACAATTTCGCCGCCGTTTCCTTCTCGGATGTGCTCTGCGGGAACTATTCTCTGGATCAGCTTCCGCCCCATCCGGCGTTTTCCAATCTGTGGTTCCTCACCGCGCCCATGAACCTTTCCGCGGATCAGATCGATGCCGCAGGCTTCTCTGCCATGGTTCGTAAGGCTCGTGACGCTTACGATTTTGTATTTCTGGACGCACCGGCAGGTGTGGATGCAGGCTTCCGTCTTGCCGCCACCGATGCGGATCGGATCCTGTTGGTCACCGGCGCTGATCCGGCCTCCATCCGGGACGCAGGCCGCACCGGAGAAGTGCTGGAGCTGATGGGCAAGGGAAGTATCCGTATGGTAGTCAACCGGGTGAACCCCAAGCTGGTTTCCACTATGGAGCGCACCATCGACGATGTGATCGACGAAGCCGGTATCCAGCTGATCGGCATCGTTCCTGAAGATTCCAATATCATTTTGGCCGCCGCCTTTGGCAAACCCCTGCTTCTGCAAAGCCGCAAGGGTGCCGCCTCCAAAGCATGCCGCCGCATCGCACAGCGCCTGCAAGGTCGCCCGGTGCGGATCGAACTATAAACTTTCTTAAAGGAGTAGACGATATGAATATTGCGTTTTTGGCTCACGATAAGAAGAAAGAACTGATGGTCCAGTTCTGCACGGCCTACAAGAGCGTTTTGGCAAAGCACAATCTGTACGCCACCGCTACCACCGGCCGCCTGATCGCAGACAACACCGGTCTGCCCATCACCATGCTGCTCAGCCATAAGCAGGGCGGCCATCAGCAGATCAACGCCCGCATCTCCTACAACGAGATCGATCTGGTTCTGCTGTTCACCGACCCCAACACCACCGATGCTTGGGACGACAGCCAGATGGTGGAAACCATCCGCCACTGTGACCGGCACAATGTACCCATTGCCACCAACCTGGGCTCCGCCGAAGTGCTGATCATGGGTCTGCAGCGGGGCGATCTGGACTGGCGTGAAATGATGCGCAGCAAGCCCAGATTCTAAGTTTTAAATATGTAACCACTATGTCATTCTGAGCGAGCAAAGCGAGTCGAAGAATCTACGCACCGACGTAATCCAAGTGCCAAGATCCTTCGACTACGGGCTTCGCCCTCCGCTCAGGATGACAATACTTTTTCTCCCTGAAAGGAATTTACATCATGGAAATCATTCGTCCCCGGACGTTGTCCGGCTTTATGGAGCTGCTGCCCGGCAAGCAGATCCAGTTTGAACGCATGGCGCAGATCCTGCGCGACACCTACGCCTCCTACGGCTTTGCGCCTCTGGACACCCCCATCATCGAGGATGCCCAGATCCTGCTTGCCAAGGGCGGCGGCGAAACCGAAAAGCAGATCTACCGCTTCCAGAAGGGCGACAGCGATCTGGCTCTGCGCTTCGACCTGACGGTGCCTCTGGCAAAATATGTGGCGCTCCACGCCAACGACTTGGCTTTCCCCTTCCGCCGGTTCCAGATCAGCAAGGTCTACCGTGGCGAGCGTGCCCAGCGTGGCCGCTTCCGTGAGTTCTACCAGGCTGACATCGACATCATCGGCGACGGCAAGCTGGACATTCTCAACGAGGCAGAAATTCCTGCTATTATTTATAAGGTATTCAAGGGCTTCGGCCTGACCCGATTCCAGATCCGGGTGAACAACCGGAAGATCCTCAACGGCTTCTACGCCATGAACGGTCTTTCCGAAAAGTCCGGTGACATTATGCGCACCGTGGACAAGCTGGACAAGATCGGCGCCGACAAGGTGCGCATGATCCTGATGGACGACTGCGGCCTGAGCAACGAGCAGTCCGATGAGATTTTGAAGTTTATCGCCATCCGGGGCACAAACGCAGAAGTTCTGTCTGCTCTGGAGGGATACGCCGGCCGCAACGAGATCTTCGATGCCGGTCTTGAGGAGCTGAAGGCGGTTGCTTTGAATCTGGCGGCCTTCGGCGTGCCGGAGAGTAATTTCGCTGTTGACCTGACCATCGCAAGAGGTCTGGACTACTACACCGGCACTGTGTACGAAACCACCTTGCTGGATCATCCCGAGATCGGCTCTGTCTGCTCCGGCGGTCGTTATGACGATCTGGCCGGTTACTACACCGAGCGGAAGCTCCCCGGCGTGGGTATTTCCATCGGCCTGACCCGTCTGTTCTATGTTCTGGATGAGCAGAAGCTGCTGAACGATGCGCTGCCCTGCGCCCCTGCGGATGCGCTGGTGCTGCCCATGGGCGATGCCGCTGCAGCCATTGCGCTGGCAGAAACCCTGAGAAGCGAGGGTCTGCGGATCCAGCTTTACGGCGAGCAGAAGAAGTTCAAGCAGAAGATGGCCTATGCCGACAAGCTGGGCGTGCCCTTTGCGGTTCTGCTGGGCGAGGACGAGATCGCAGCAGGGAAGTGCTCTGTAAAGAACATGGTCACCGGCGAGCAGATCACCGTCACCCCCGCCGAGGCGGCAGCTCACATCAAAGCTACCCTCACCGCAACCAACGGCCCTGTCATCTTGGAGAAGTAAGAACAGCGGCGCAGCCGCTCTTGGCCCCCTCTGACGAGGGGGCTGCGAAAAAGCAGTTAATAGAGTGCTTTTTGGCTGGGGGGGGGAATATCGTAATATCCGAGTATTTTCTCTCCCTCAGTCCAAAATCAAAGATTTTGGACAGCTCCCTCATCAGAGGGAGCCGAGGCGCCGCAAGCGGCGCAAGGAGGAACTATGGAACAAAAATTTGTGGAAATGTGGCTGAAGAATCGGGAAACCGCCGCCCGGATGGGTGTGCGCCTGCGTCCCGTGGAGCCTGCCGAGGCCATGAAGACCGCCAAGCGGTGGCTCAGCGGCCATCGGGAAAGCGACGGCTTCGGCATTCTGTGCGACAAGCATCGTCTGGATCTGACTCTGGAGGCGCTGGTTGTTGACAAGCGGTTCACCGCTTTGTTTACCGACGAGGAAGCCAACACCGCCCTGCACCGACTCCTTGCCGCAGGTTACTATTGTTGATATATGTAGGGGCGGCCGATGGCCGCCCCTATTGTACGCCCCAATGACAACGAATCTTGTGAAAAATGTTGAAAATAACCTAAAAAAACTTTCTAAAACCCCTTGCAAAACGGATTTTTTAGTGCTATAATACCAGTAATCTAGCGTAGACTATACGAAAGAGAGGGGTTCAGCCCCTCTCTTTTTGCGAAAAGAGGCGAAAATTTTGAAAGTTACCGAATTCGTTGCGTCCTTCGCTCAGCCCATCGTGGAGGCTCACGGTTGCTCCCTCTGGGACGTGGAATACGTCCGGGAAGGCTCCGAGCGGTTCCTGGGGCTGTACATCGAGAAGGAAGGCGGCGTGGACATCACCGACTGCGAGGCCATCTCCCGTGCCGTTGACCCGGTGCTGGACGAGAAGGACCCCATCGCCGAATCCTACCACTTCGAGGTCTGCTCCGCAGGTCTGGAGCGGGCGCTGAAGCGTCCCGGGGATTTCGAGCGGTTCATGGGCAGTCCCATCATGGTCAAGCTCTACAGACCCCACAACGGCCTGAAGGAATTCCCCGGCATCCTCCGGGGCTACGAAGATGGCCGGGTTACCGTGGAAAGCGGTAAGGAAACCATTACCTTTGAAAAATCCCAGGTGGCACTTGTGCGCCTGCGGGTAGAATTCTGATTGGAGGAAGCAAATCATGGCAAGAAATACAAGAGCCAAGAAGCAGCCCGAAGCCCACAAGATCGACGGCGCGGAAATTTTTGCCGCCCTTCGTGAGCTGGAGAAGTCCCAGGGTATTCCCATGGATTATATGCTGGAGCGCCTGAAGCAGGCTCTGGCCAACGCCTACCGGAAGGATCGTGAGGATCACCGGGACGTGCCCGCCGAGAACGTGGTGGTGGACATCGCCGAATCCGGCATCACCATGTATCAGGTCAAGACCGTCGTTGAGGAGCTGGAGGACACCGCTCTGGAAATGCACATTGACACCGCCCGGAACCTGAACCCCAACATTCAGCTGGGCGACACCATCTCCATCCCCGTGGACGTGGAGAAGTTCGGCCGCATCGCTGCCCAGACCGCCAAGCAGGTTGTGATCCAGGGCATCCGTGAGGCACAGCGTGGCATGGTCTACGAAAGCTATTCCAACAAGGCTCAGGAGCTGCTCACCGGCACCGTCCTGCGCATTGATCCCAGCGGCGACGTGCTGGTCACCGTTGGTACCGGCAACGAGCAGCACAATGCTGTGCTGCGCACCAGCGAGCAGATCCCCGGCGAGAGCTACCGCGAGGGCGACAAGGTTCGCGTCTATGTGCTGGAGGCCCGTCAGGGCGCCCGCAGCACCAATGTGTACGTTTCCCGTACCCATCCCAACATGGTGCGCCGTCTGTTCGAGCTGGAAACCCCCGAAATTTCCGAGGGTCAGGTGGAGATCCGCAACATCGCCCGTGAGGCCGGTTCCCGTTCCAAGATGGCCGTTCGTGCCGCTATGGAGGGTGTGGATCCCGTGGGTGCCTGCGTTGGTCCCCGTGGTGGCCGTGTCGGTGCCGTTGTGGAGGAGCTCCACGGCGAGAAGATCGACATCGTGATCTGGTCCGAGGATCCCTGCGAGTACGTCAAGGCCGCTCTGAGCCCTGCAGACGTGATCAGCGTGGAGTCTGTGCCCGGTCAGAAGGCTTGCCGTGTTGTGGTGCCCGACGATCAGCTGTCCCTGGCCATCGGTAAGGAAGGTCAGAACGCCCGTCTGGCCGCACGCCTCACCGGCTATAAGATCGACATCAAGCCTGCCAGTCAGGTAGAAGAGTAATTCATAATTACAAATTTGCGTACATCCGCCTCAATTTGTAATTTGTAATTTATCATTCGTAATTAAGGAGGTAGTCCAATGCAAAAGAAGATCCCCCAGCGGCAGTGTATGGGCTGCCGGGAACGGAAAAATAAGCGGGATATGATCCGTGTGGTTCGTCAGACCGACGGCAGCGTATCTCTGGATTTCAGCGGCAAGCTCAACGGTCGTGGCGCCTACATCTGCCCCGATCCGGAGTGCCTGAAAAAAGCCCGGAAGGCCAAGTCTTTGGATCGGAGCCTGGAGGTGACCATCCCCGAGGAGGTCTACGACCGTTTGGATCGGGAAATGGAGGCAGGCCGTGGATAAACATTTGAATTACCTTGCGCTGGGCCGAAAGGCCGGCCGGGTGGAGCTGGGCGAGGAGCCGGTAGGTGCCGTGGCCCGCATGGGCAAGGCGTACCTGATCGTGGTGGCCTCCGACGCCGGTGACCACAGCTGGCGCAGAGCCAAAAGCTATGTGACCGGCACCGAACAGCAGTGCATCCGTCTGGAAGCCACCAAGGACGAGCTGGGTCAGGCCATCGGCCGCACCAGTTTGGCTATGGCGGCATTCACCGACGCTTCCATGGCGGTGGCATTCCTGAAGGCAATGCCTAAGCCTCACACCGAGGCCCTTGCCATTCTGGAAAAGAAAGCACAGCGGCTGCAGGCTCGCCAAAAGGAAGCCAAAGCCCACCAGCGCAACCTGCGCAAAGGAAAAAAGAAGTAAGTAGACCAACTGTAAGGTCGGTAAATTACATGTCATTCTGAGCGAGCGTCAGCGAGTCGAAGAATCTTCGCACTTCGTTTACCTATGCAATAAATTGGGTGCGAAGATCCTTCGACTCCGCTTCGCTCCGCTCAGGATGACACGCGGTTTGATTCTTTGGAACAATTAAAACCATTTACTGACCTGTCACATTTTGGAGGTGCGTATATGAGTTTATTGAAGTATCGTATTCGGGACGTTGCGGCGGATTTCGGCGTGGCTCCCAAGGAGATCGTTGAGATCATCTCCAAGTTTTTTGAAAAACCCAAGTCCAACACCCAGGTGCTGACCGAGGAAGAGCTGAATGTGGTTTTTGACTACATGACCCAGACTCACCAGATCTCCTCTCTGGAGGTGGTGTTCTCTGCGAAGCCCAAGGAGCAGCCCGCTCCCAAGGCTGAGGCTCCTAAGGTGGAGGCTCCCAAGGCCGAAGCTCCCAAGACCGAGGCAAAGCCTCAGCAGCAGCCCAAGCCCCAGCAGGCTCAGCCTGCCCAGCCTCCCAAGGCCGAGAAGCCCAAGGAGCCTGAGCGCAAGCGTGAGCGCCGCATCGTGGATACCTCTGCGGTGCAGGTGAACGCCAACCGTTTTGCGGATGTGGACAATCTGGTTTCTGAGAAGGTTCAGAACTACCAGGGCGGCAAGCAGCGCATCGGCGGCGGCAAGGGCAAGCAGCAGAATAAGCAGCAGAAGGGCAACTTCAAGGGCAACAAGTCCCGCAACGAGGAACAGGAGAAGATGCGCCGTCTGCAGATGGAGGTCGCTCGCAAGGCTCCCACCGTTGTTAAGATTCCCGACGAGATCACCGTCGGCGAGCTGGCCAGCCGGATGAAGAAGACCGCCGGCGAGGTCATCAAGCTGCTTATGAAGAACGGCATCCTGGCCGGCATCAACCAGACCATCGACTTCGACACCGCTGAGTATGTGGCCACCGAAATGGGCTGCAAGGTGGAGAAGGAAGTCACCGTCACCATCGAGGAGCGGATCATCGACGATCACGTGGATACCGCCGAGGAGCTGGAGACCCGCGCACCCGTTGTGGTCGTCATGGGTCACGTTGACCACGGTAAGACCTCCACTCTGGATGCCATCCGTAAGACCTCCGTTACCTCCGGCGAGGCCGGCGGTATCACCCAGCACATCGGCGCATATACTGTCGATGTGAACGGAAATATGGTCACCTTCCTGGACACCCCCGGCCACGCCGCCTTTACTTCCATGCGTGCCCGTGGCGCTAAGTCCACTGACATCGCCATTCTGGTGGTCGCTGCCGACGACGGCATCATGCCTCAGACCGTGGAGTCCATCAACCACGCCAAGGCCGCCGAGGTGCCCATCATCGTTGCCATCAACAAGATGGATAAGCCCACCGCCAACCCCGACAAGATCAAAGAACAGCTGACCAAGTACGAGCTGATTCCCGAGGAATGGGGCGGCGATACCATCATCGTGCCCATCTCCGCCAAGACCGGCATGGGTCTGGACGACCTGCTGGAGATGGTCATCCTGACTGCCGAAGTGCAGGAGCTGAAGGCCAACCCCAACCGTCGTGCCAAGGGCACCGTCATCGAGGCCCGTCTGGACAAGAATCGTGGCCCCGTGGCCACTCTGCTGGTGCAGAACGGTACCCTGAAGCAGGGTGACATCGTCATCGCCGGTACTTCCGTGGGTCGTGTCCGTGTGATGACCAACGATAAGGGTCGCACCGTCAAGACCGCAGGCCCCTCCGTGCCTGTGGAGATCACCGGTCTTGCCGAGGTTCCCGCTCCCGGCGACGAGTTCAACGCCGTTACCGATGAGCGTATGGCTCGTGAGCTGGTTGAGCAGCGTAAGCAGGCTCAGAAGGATGCCGCCGCTATGGCTATGCAGAAGGTCACTCTGGAAAACCTCTTCGCCAAGATCGGCGAGGGCGAGATGAAGGAGCTGCCTCTGATCGTCAAGGCCGACGTGCAGGGCTCCGCCGAGGCTGTGAAGGCTTCTCTGGAGAAGATCTCCAACGAGGAAGTCCGTGTCCGTGTCATCCACAACGGTGTCGGCGCCATCAACGAGAGCGATATTCTGCTGGCTTCCACCTCCGGTGCTATCATCATCGGCTTCAACGTCCGTCTGGATGCCGGTGCTCAGGCCAGCGCACACCGCACCAACGTGGATATGCGCTTCTACCGGGTCATTTACGATGCCATCGACGAGATCGAGGCCGCTATGAAGGGCATGCTGGCACCCACCTTTGAGGAGGTTGTGCTGGGTCACGCCGAAGTCCGCATGACCTACAAGGTCAGCGCCATCGGTACCATCGCCGGCTGTATGGTCAAGGACGGCAAGATCACCCGGGACGCTCAGGTTCGTGTTCTGCGTGACAATATTGTCATTCACGAAGGCGAAGTGGGCTCCCTGCAGCGCTTCAAGGACGCTGTTAAGGAAGTCACCGCCGGTTATGAGTGCGGCATGAGCATCCTGAAGTTCAACGACATCAAGGAAGGCGACGTATTCGAGTGCTTCGCCATGCAGGAAGTTAAGAGATAATCTTTTCGCCGCACCGCGCCTGCGGTGCGGCGAAAAAATATAAATTCAAAATTACAAATTGTGGTTCCTATAATTTGTAATTTGTAATTCGTAATTATGAATTAAATGGAGGATGAATTATGGCATCCAATCGCATCAATCGTATCAACGAGGAGATCCAGAAGGAGCTGTCCAACCTGATCCGGAACCTGAAGGACCCCCGGATCCAGAACACCATGATCTCCATTACCCGGGTGGAAACCACCCCCGACCTGCGTTATACCAAGGTTTATGTGAGCTTTTTGCAGGAGGACCGGGCCGCCGATGCCCTGAAGGGTCTGCAGTCCGCCGCCGGTTACCTGCGCCGGGAGCTGGGTCAGGCGCTGAATCTGCGCTATACACCCCAGATCATGTGGGCGCTGGATGATTCCATCACCTACGGCGCCAAAATGCTGGCTCTGATCAACTCCCTGAACACCGGCTCCAACGAAGAGGAAGAATAACATTTTGGCGGCGCAGCCGCCCTTGGCCCCCTCTGACGAGGGGGCTGTCAGCGAAGCTGACTGGGGGAGAGATCATCTTAACATTTTTTCTCTCCCTCCGAGCCGGCATTCGCCGGCTCACCTCCCTCATCAGAGGGAGGCAAGGCGCCTGCGGCGCTTTATTCGCTAAACAATCCTTTAAAAGGTGATACCATGAATGGAATTGTAATCATCGACAAGCCTCAGGGGTGGACAAGTCAGGACGTAACCGCCCGGCTTCGCCGTGTGTTCAACACCCGGCGCATCGGCCATGGCGGCACTTTGGATCCCATGGCCACCGGTGTTCTGCCGGTGTTTGTGGATCGAGCCACCCGGGGCGTGGAATTTTTTGAACACGCAGAGAAAATCTATGAGGCAACCCTGAAGTTGGGACTGACCACCGACACCGAAGACATCACCGGCACCGTGCTGACAGAGCAGGAAGTTTCCATTTCCCAGGAGGAATTTCTTGGAATTCTCCCGAAATTCCGGGGCAAAATCCAACAAATCCCGCCTATGTACTCTGCTCTGAAGGTCAACGGACAGAAACTCTGCGATCTGGCCAGAAAGGGCAGGGAAGTGGAGCGCCAGCCTCGGGAAATTGAGATTTTCCAGCTGGAATGTTTGGAATTTAACGGCGATACCGCCCGTCTGCGGGTGCATTGCTCCAAGGGTACTTATATCCGGACGCTGTGCAAGGACATCGGCGAGGCTCTGGGCTGCGGTGGCTGCATGGCGGCGCTGCGCCGGGTGCAGGCAGGGGAGTACACCATCGAAGAAGCGGTGCCTCTGGCGGAATTGCTGGATAGCGAAACCCCGGAAGCATACCTGCGTCCGGTGGATTCCATGTTCCGCAACCACCCGGCTGTGACCCTTACCCCCAATCAGGAGAAGCGGTGCCGCAACGGCGGTGCCTTCACCCTGAACCTCCCCGACGGCACCTACCGTGCCTATGCCCAATCCGGCGAATTTTTAATGCTGGCAAAGGTGGAATCCGGCATTATGTCAACCATCAAGAGCTTTTGGATCGTATAATCGGCGCGTAGCGCCCTTGGCTCCCTCATCAGAGGGAGCTGTCAGCGAAGCTGACTGAGGGAGAGAATATGAAAGAATACAACAAAGCGAATATTCCTCTGGCAAAGGCTCTGCGGCGTGACATGACCCCGTGGGAGCGAAAACTTTGGTACACATATTTACGCCAATATCCCGTTCGCTTTCAGCGACAAAAGGCTCTTGGAAATTTTATTGCGGATTTTTACTGTGCTAAAGCCCGGCTCGTAGTTGAGTTGGACGGCGGCGGTCACTACGAGCCGGAACAGCAAGCTCTGGACGCACAACGTACTTGTGAGCTTGAAAAAATGGGCTTGCGTGTGCTTCGGTTTTGTAATTTGGATATTGATCGAAATTTCCGTGGGGTATGTGAGAAAATTGACATGGTTGTTCAAAATTCTCTCCCCCAGTCAGCTTCGCTGACAGCCCCCTCGTCAGAGGGGGCCAAGAGCAGCCGCACCGTTTATGCCCTCGGCTTCTTTGACGGGGTACATTTGGGGCATCAGGCGTTATTGTCGGCGTGTCGCTGTATGGCGGACGTGGCCGGCTGTGCCGCCGGTGTAGTGACCTTTTTAGGCCACCCCGATGGGCTGGTATCCGGCAAGGCGCCCAGGCTCATCAACACCCCCGACGACCGGGAGCAGCTCCTGCGCAGTTACGGCATGGAGCGGATCATCGCCCTGCCCTTCGACAAAACCCTGATGGAAATGCCCTGGCAGGACTTTTTTCAGCGACTCATCACCGAATACGGAGCCGCCGGACTGGTTTGCGGCGAGGATTTCCGCTTTGGCCATCGAGGACAAGGCACCTCGGCGCTGTTGCAAGCGGCCTGCGCCGAAATTGGGATTCCCTGCACGGTAGTGCCGGAGCAACGGATGGATGGCATCATCGTGTCCTCCACCCACATACGTTCCTTGCTGGAAAAGGGCGAAATGGAGCAGGCGGTGAAATTCCTGGGACATCCCCACATCCTCACCGGCACCGTCACCTCTGGTCAGAAAATCGGCCGCACCATCGGCATCCCCACGGCGAATCTGTCGATTCCGGAGGGGTGTGTGATTCCCCGGTTCGGCGTGTATGTCTGCAAAATTCTCGATCACCCGGCGGTGACCAACATCGGCACCCGTCCCACCGTTGGCGGCAGCGGCATCACCGTAGAGCCCTGGATCCTGGACTTCGACGGCGACCTGTACGGTCAGGAGCTGACAGTAGAATTTTACACCTTTCTCCGTCCGGAGGTCAAGTTTCCGTCGCTGACGGATTTACAGGCAGAAATACGGAAAAATGCCGCAGAAACCCGAAATTTCTTTGAAAAATCGTGAAAATTTTCCTTTACTTTTGGGAAAACTCATGATATGATAACCGAGCTGGCTATGCCAGACGCAAAAACTATGCCCGCAGCTCAGTTTTGGGAAGACACCGACCCTCTACTTGGCGCGAGGTAAATTCAAAAAAGGTGGTAAACACAATGATTCAGAAGGAAAAGAAGACTCAGGTCATCCTGGAGAACGCTACCCACGAGGGCGATACCGGTTCTCCCGAGGTTCAGATCGCTATTCTGACCGCTCGCATCAACGAGCTGACCGATCACCTGCGCACCCACAAGCATGACAACCACTCCCGTCGTGGTCTGCTGATGATGGTTGGTAAGCGCCGCAGCCTGCTGGACTATCTGGCTCGCAAGGACATCAACCGTTACCGTGCTATCATCGCCAAGCTGGGTATCCGTAAGTAAGAAATGCGAAAGGGCGACGGATACCGTCGCCCTTTCTTGAATTCAAAATTACAAATTACAAATGATAAATGAAACACAATAATTATAATTTGTAATTCATAATTATGAATTCGTCACAACCGGGAGATATTTAGCAGTTGAAAGTGGTGTCGATTATCGACGCAGAATCGATACCGGGCTGGGCATAAGCGGAAAGATCCGCTGTGACCCCAGTGCGGATTGTCTGCGGCGACTCGCCGCTAGTTTCAAGTGCTAAACCTCCCGAAAGAACAATGGAAAATTACAAATGCCAAATTACAAATTTATCATTTGTAACTTGTAATTTATAATTTTCTGCCACTCATTATTTAAGGAGGTTATTCAAATGATTTCTCGCAAGCAGTATCCCAACCATCATGTTTATGAGATGGAAATTGGCGGCCGTGCCTTCACCGTGGAAACCGGTAAGGTTGCCGAGCTGGCCAACGCCGAGTGCATCTGCCGCTACGGCGACACCGTTGTGCTGGTCACCTGCACCTGCAACCCCATCCCCAAGGCCGGTATCGACT
>JAZONA010000059.1:0-30744 GCA_045654265.1 Faecousia sp. | reverse complement strand
CATCTTTTCCTCTTTGCTAAACTTTCTGTGTGGTATTCCTTTCTTGCCCATTGTTTCACATCCTTTCCAAATCCATTATACTACGAAAAAGTAGACACCCACACTTTTGTGAGTGTCTACTTTTATTTTACAGGTGCACGGTGCCGGAAGGCACCCCACTTTGTAATTATTCTTCGTCTTCAGCCTTGGCTTCTTCGACGATGTTCTCATCATCGCCGTTGGCCCATTCGTCGGCCTTCTTGGCTGCAGTGGATGCGGTTTTGATCAGGGCTTTGCCCAGACCCTTGAAGGCATGACCCAGGTCGGAGCCAGTGGACTTCCATTCATCTTTCAGGGACATAAAAATTCCTCCTTTTGGTTTCTGTTCATAATATACTACCAGATCAAATATCTGTCAACCCGATATGCAGGCTCTTGACAAATATGTTACAATAATGTAAGGAAAAACCTGAGAGGATGAAATACTATGGCGAAAGATAAAAAGGTTGAACAGATCACCGATATGGAGGTGGATTTTGCCCAGTGGTTTACCGATGTGTGCAAGAAGGCACAGCTCATCGACTATTCCTCCATTAAGGGCGTGTTCATCTACCGTCCCTATGGCTATGCCATCTGGGAAAATATCCAGAATATTATGGACAAGGAATTCAAGAAGCAGGGCGTTGAGAACGTCTATATGCCTCTGCTGATTCCCGAGTCCCTGCTCCAGAAAGAGAAGGATCACGTTGAGGGCTTCGCTCCCGAGTGCGCATGGGTGACCATGGGCGGCGGCGACAAGCTGGAGGAGCGCTATGCCATCCGTCCTACTTCTGAGACTCTGTTCTGTGAGCATTTTGCTAATGTGCTCCAGTCCCACCGTGACCTGCCCATGAAGTATAACCAGTGGTGCAGCGTTCTGCGTTGGGAGAAGACTTCCCGTCCCTTCCTGCGTCACCGGGAGTTCTTGTGGCAGGAGGGTCACACCATCCACGCCACCGCAGAAGAGGCTAAGGAATTCACCGAAACCATGCTGAATGTCTACGCAGATTTCTGTGAGAATGTGCTGGCTATGCCCGTGACCCGTGGTCAGAAGACCGAGAAGGAGAAGTTCAACGGCGCTGAGGCTACCTACACCATCGAGTGCATGATGCACGATCGGAAGGCGCTGCAGGCCGGTACCTCTCACTACTTTGGTGACGGCTTCGCCAAGGCTTTTGAGATCGAGTTCACCGATAAGAATAACCAGAAGACCAACCCCCACGAAACTTCCTGGGGCGTTTCCACCCGTCTGATCGGCGGCATCATCATGACCCACGGCGATAACAACGGTCTGGTTCTGCCTCCCAAGGTTGCCCCCATCCAGGTGGTCATCCTGCCCGTGGCACAGCACAAGCCCGGTGTTCTGGAGGCCGCTGCTGAGCTGAAGAACCGTCTTGCCAATGCCGGTTTCCGGGTGAAGGTGGACGATTCCGATAACTCCATGGGCTGGAAGTGCGCTGAGTATGAGATGAAGGGTGTGCCCCTGCGTGTTGAGTGCGGCCCCCGTGATCTGGAGAACGGCCAGTGCGTGCTGGTTCGCCGGAACGACCGGGAGAAGATCGTCTGCAAGCTGGAGGATCTGGAAGCAGCTGTTGCTGAGCAGCTGGAGGCTGTGCATCAGGGCATGTATGAGCGTGCCAAGAAGAATCTGGAGGAGCACATTTATGAGGCCCACTCTCTGGAGGAGGCTAAGGCTCTGCAGGAGGCCAACGGCGGCTTTGCTAAGACCATGTGGTGTGGCGAGCTGGATTGCGAGCTGAAGATGAAGGAAGTTGCGGGCATGTCCTCCCGTTGCATCCCCTTCGCACAGGAGAAGCTGGGCGATACCTGCGCCTGCTGCGGCAAGCCTGCCGACAAGATGATCTACTGGGGCGTGGCATACTAATATTCAATCAACAGAGCCGCATTGCGGCTCTGTTTTTTATTTGGGAATGTGGTAAATGATTGTTTATCTTATTGACAAACCCCGGGAATTTTTGCATAATAGATGCGTTTTGGAAAGAAGGTTGGATATGGACAAAATGCATCTATTCCGTGGCTTTACCGGCTTTGTGAAGAAAAATGTGGTTATGGTGATTGCCCTTTTGGCAGCGGCTGTGACGTGTTTCTTCGTGCCGCCGGATGCCGCTTATCTGGATTATTTTGATTTTAAGACCCTGACGTGCCTTTTCTGTGTGTTGGCGGTGGTCTGTGCCCTGAAAAATATCAGCTTTTTCTACATGCTGGCAAAGAAGATCGTCCGGGTATTCAAAAATGCCCGGCTGAGCATTCTGGCGTTGGTGTATATTACCTTTTTGGGTTCTATGCTCATTGCCAATGATATGGCGTTGCTGACCTTTTTGCCCCTGGGACTGTACGTCCTCAGCACCACCGGCAAGGGTAAGTATATGGCCTTTACCTTTATTATGCAGAATATCGCCGCCAATCTGGGCGGTATGCTGACCCCCTTCGGCAATCCCCAGAATCTGTATCTGTACACCAAATTCCAGATCCCCAATCTGGAGTTCATGGGCATCATGGCGCCGCCGTTTTTGCTGGCGGTGCTGCTGATCACATTGTGCTGCATCATTTTTGTGAAGCCGGAACCGCTGGAATTGCGGGATGTGCCCATGTCGGTTCCGGTAGGCCGTACGGTGGTGTATTTGCTGCTGTTTGCGCTGGCTATTGCCATCGTGTTCCGGGGGATTCCCTACTGGATCGGCCTGATCGTGATTCCGGTTGTGTTGCTGATTATGGATCGGAAAGCCCTGCTGATGGTGGACTATCCGCTACTGTTTACATTTGTGTTTTTCTTCGTATTTTCCGGGAATATGGCGAGAATTGACGCGGTTCGCAATGCATTTTCTGCCCTTTTGGAGAAAAGTACGTTACTCTTCAGCGTGGCATCCTGCCAGGTGATCAGCAACGTGCCTTCGGCGATTCTACTGTCTCAGTTCACGGAAAATTACCGAGAGCTGCTTCTGGGCGTGAATATCGGCGGTGTGGGAACCCTGATTGCTTCTCTGGCAAGCCTCATTACATTCCGGGAATTTACCAAGAATAATAAGGGGAAAACGGTTTATTATGTATTGCTGTTCTCAGCTTTTAATTTTGCGTTTTTGATTATTTTGGCATTGTTTGTGATGCTTATATAAAAAGATCCGGGCTGAAGCCCGGATCTTTTTCGTTGTTAGTTGGAAAAATGCAGCTTGGCGTAATAGCCATAGACAGCGATTGCGGAAGCCAGGGGATTGTAGGCTGCTTGGTTTCCGCAGTAAGAGCCCAGACTGTAGGGGAGTACGCCGGTAGCGTAATACGTACCATCCGTAGAGATGTATGTAGCTGCAACGTAGAGGGCACTGTCGATATTTTTGGCGGCGATGCCGTCGATGGTGGCTATGTAGGAGCCATCAGCTTGCGGTTCCATGATGATCATGCCGGAGGCGTTCATACTACTCAGCAGATTGACCTTGTTGTAAACTTCCTGGGTCCAGTAGTACATCTTAATCTCGCCCTTGACGGGGTAGGCGGGGGTGAAGTAGTAGTTGATGGCAAAAGCGCCTTCCAGAGAAACAGAGGGCTGTCTTTTGCTAAAGCCACCGTTGTTGGCAAAGCTACCCTGACGGGAGCTGGGAACGCTGCCAACAGCCTGAATCATATTGGACGAATAGTTACTGACCAAAGCTTTTTGGGACGAAGTCAAGCTGCTGTTCATCAGATTGTAGGGCTTGTAGTTGAAATAGGTTTGCGCGGCAGCACCATAATTCAGCATGGCCACCAACAACTGCTTCAAAGAGGTGGAGGTGGAGCTGGAGTTGAGCCGGTTGATCGCAAAGGTCTTGGGGCTGTAATTCAGTAAGTCGCCGTAAACATAGTTGCCGTTGGTGTCCTTTGCTACCAGACGGAAGTAGAAGGTGTCGCTGAGTTTTTTGGCAGCGATGCCCTTGGTCTCAACATAGTAGAGACCGGAGTCACTGTCGTAGATTGCGCCCCATCTTGCAGTTTCCGCATTGGCAACGGTACCATTGCTGGGGGCAATATCCCAAGTTAAAATACCAATGTCCGACAGAGAGGTGTTGTTCAGATTTTCAATTTCGAAGTACACATTCACCAGGATTTCATCCTCGATGGACAGAGTGGGATACTTGGCGGTCAGCACGGGCGGCAGGATGCGCTCTTCAATCTCGTAACTGAGGTTAAAGGTGTCGTCGCCGTTGTCCACCAGCGTGAAGGTGATCTTGGCACCACCGGGGACGTACAGCTTGTCGGCGTTGCTCAGGGCGCCGGTGCTGTACAAAATAGCGGAGGTGCATTCGTAACCCTGCCAGCCGTTGGTCATGTAGAAGTGATAGTTGTCGCTGGCCTTTACGGCAACGTAACTGTCATGCATGAAGGTGGTAGTGAGCTTGCCGTTCTCGTCGAATTTATATTCGCCAAGCGTGGTGAAGTCATCCTCGCAGCCGTAGTTGCGGTTGTCGATGTAACCGAACAGGTAGTAATCCAGTTGTACATTGGGATCAGCCTCGCCGCACAGACGGCAGGTACCGGCCACAAACTGGTGGTCGCCCAGGTGGGCTTCTTTCAGCTGATACATGGTACGGGTTTCCACCTTGCGGGTGTTTTCGATGGCAGTGACAGGGGTGTCACTCCAATCAGACCAGTCGCTCCATTCCAGACCGTCGGAAATCTTGTTGTAGGTGGTGTAAGTCTGGGTGTAGACCTCAATGGGCAGCCACCAAGCAGAATTGGAGCAGGAGGAGTGGGCGGTCTTGTAGCTGTAATCAGAGGTGTCGCAGGAATAGTCGTTGGGATTGTCGGTGTTGTAGTAAACGTGGAAAGTATGATAAGGATCCTTCTCATAAGCCCAGGAGGAGGTCACGCTGGTGTCACACCAGTGGTACCACAAATAGCCTACCTGCTTATCAGAGTTGATAACTACCTTTGTGGTGGCAGTTTCGGTAGCAGTGACCTTGCTGGAAGCCTTGTTGTACTGGGTATAGAAGCTGGAGCTTGTATTGAAGCCGGAAGGCCAACTCTTGACATAGGTCACGCTGCCCTGAATACCATTGGCGGTATCTACTGCTGCGGAGGTGCAGTCAGAGTAGCGGTACTGTGTTTTGGTATTGAACAGGCTGGCGTCCATGCCGCTGGGGATGGTTTCAATCCATTGCTTGGTCAGAGTGTCCTCGCTCTGGGTGTAGCCGAGGCCGCAGCCGGTGCAGGTGAAGGTGTACATGGAATACTGCAGGCAGGTGCCCTGAGCAATGGTCACATTGTACTTGTGGCCAACAGCGGGGATGGAGGCTTGCTCCGTGAAGGTCACACCGCACTTGGTGCAATGGGAGCCCTCAGTCAAACCGGTGGTCAGGCAGCCGGGAGCCACAGCCGGATCAGTTACTACGTTGTGATCGCAGGCCACAGATGCAGGAGGCTCAATGGGCGCACTGCCCACGGTGAAGGGAGCTGTCCAGACGACCACATTGTTGGTCTTGCTGGCAATGCTGCCGTTGTTTGCGTAGTAGGTGACTACGTCGGCAGACAGTTCGTAGGTGTAGTAACCGGCAGTCAGCTTGCTGAAGATCAGGTTGGAACAGACGGCGCTGCTCTTCAAATTGTAAGTCTTGCCGTCGGCGGCATCGGAGCTGGTTAGCGCAGGCGTACCCAGAAGATCCTCGCCGTTGTAAATCTTTGCCTCAATGGTACCCAGTTCGTTGTACTGGGAAGTCAGTTTACCGTCCAGATAATAACCGGCACCGAGATTGATGTTGGAAGCCATGGTGGGGGAGATGGCTGCCAGGTCATCATAGCGGTAGCTGTTGATGGTTACATAGTCGGCAGAAACGTAACCGCCGGTGCCATCTTCCTTCTCCACCTGATACCACAAACCGCCGGAAGCGTTCTTGTACAGACCGGTAACGTGGAGCTTGGTGCCCACGGCCAGATTCTGAATGATGGTGTAATCGGTGCTGGGGTACTGGCGCATATTCACAGCAGTGCTGACTGTCACATCCATATTGGAGGGGTAGTAAGTACACTTGCTCAGGTAGCTGGAGTCGGAATTGATGCCGGGGTACTCAAAGTAACAGATATTGCAGTCCACATCGCCGGAGATGCCGCTGATACTGCCCTCCCAGGAATACTGCCACAGCCAGGTACCGCCGTCGTGGGTAGCAGTGCCGTTGGAGCTGAAGCCGTCGATCTGGGCGATCCACACGGGGATGGAGGAAAGGTAACCCTTCTGGAAGGAGCTGGAGAACCAGCGGGTGAAGCCGTAGAAACCGGGCTGATAGCCGGCTGCGGCGATGGTATCACAGAAATTGGTGACAAGAGCTTCCTTGGTAGCACTGGGCAGTGCCTGCTGGGTGCTGTCCTCAAGGTCGTACCAGATGGGCAGCTCAGGGGTGAAGCCGTACTGCTTCAAGGTGTCGATGACGAATTGCGCCTCGGCGGCAGTACCGGAGCCGGTCAGGGCGTAGGAGTACAGATACACGCCGTAGGGGATGCCGTACTTTTCGCAGGCGGTGGCGTATTCCACAAAACGGCTGTCCAGAGAGGTGGCATAACCGATTCGCAGAATGGCAAAGTCGATGTCGTTCTTGGCCTTGGACCAATCGATGGCACCTTGCCATACGGAAACGTCAATACCGAAAGCCAGGTCGTCGTTGGGGTTGCGCCAGTCGGTGACCACGCACTGCTGGGTGTTCAGCACCACAGTCTGCTTGGAGGTGGCAAACTGACCGTTGCTGTCGATGTAGTAGCTGACAGCCTCAGCGGTGAGAACGTAGGTGTAGATACCGGCGGCCAGATTGCCGAACTTCAGGTTGGCATCCACCACGCTACTGGCAAGATTGTAGGATTTTCCACCGGCGTTATCGGAGGATTCCAGGGCGTTGCCCCGGGAAATGTTGGTGTTGGGGCGCATGGCGGCAGTGATGGTGCCAAGGTCATTCAGCTCGGAACTGATCTTGCCTGCAATAGCAAAAGAGGCACCATAAGCCAGGGAAGCAGGAGAGCATACGTCGGTAACGGTAACGTCGCCGGTGAGATGTGCAGCCATGGTAGTGTTGGCGGCCTTTACATACAAGGTCATGTTGTAGTACAGAACCTCGTACCAGTATTCACCGGAGGTGTTGCGGTGCAGAGCCTGCACAGTCAGCACCGTATCCGCAGGTAAGGTGTATTTTGCATTGGCACTTGCGGAGGGCCCCTCCATCAGATTGGTGGTCGTTTTGGTGATGACCAGAAGACTGGAGGCGTAGGACTGGGCGATGTAGTCGGCTGCGGCGGCCTCAGCGCTCAGAGGGCTGAGGGGTACGCATGACAGAATCAAAGCCAGCGCCAAAGCCAATGAAAGAACTTTTTTTAACTGCTTCATCGTGCGTGTTGCATCGGGGATCCGATGCGCTCCCTTCTTTGCAATTTGTCCTTACTATTTTACCAAGTTATGTGAAAAATGTCAATAAAATAAAAAGATCGTGCTGTAATTATTGTCACAATCACTAAAACTTGAAAAAGGCTCCGGAATGTGCTATGATGGGGAAAATACGTAAATAGGAGGCATTGCTATGAAAATGACTGTTTCGGGATTGATTAATGTGGAAACCACTGTGAAGGTGCATGGATTCCCCATTCCCTATTACCCCATTGACTACCCCTTCTTCGGCGTCAATTCGGCGGTGTCCGGCGTGGCGTATAACATTGCCCGGGCTCTGACGGTGCTGGGTGATACCGCATCCCTGCACACCATGGTAGGCGACGATTTTCAGGCGGAATATATCTACAGCCAGCTGAAAAAGTGCGGCGTGGCTACCGATGGCATCCGGGCCAAGCTGCGCCAGACCCCCAACTCCGTGATCCTTTATGAGGACGGCGGACGCCGGCAGGTGTACTGCGACCTGAAGGATATTCAGGAAACCCAGTACGGCTTTGATCCGGCTTGCTGCGCAGATTCGGATCTGGTGGTGGCCTGCAACATCAATTTCAACCGTCCGCTGCTGTCTGCAGCAAAGGCTGCCGGCAAGAAGATCGCCACGGATGTTCATGTACTGAATAATCCTTATGACGACTACAACCGGGATTTCATGACCGCTGCGGATATTCTGTTCCTCAGTGATGAGGGAGTAGGGGAGGACTATCTGCCCCTGATCCGGGAGCTGGCCAAGGTCTACAACAATGAGATCATTGTTATGGGCAGAGGCAGTAAGGGTGCTGCGCTGTATGTCCGCGGACGGGATGGCGTGTTGGAGCTGCCTGCGGTGCAGGTTGGCCCGGTGGTGAACACCGTAGGTGCCGGTGATGCGCTGTTCAGCGGATTTGTTCATTACTATGCCAAAGGTTATGATCCGGTGGATGCTCTGATTCGTGCGGAGCTGTTTGCTTCTGCCAAAATCGGTACCAGCGGCGGCGCGGAGGGATTTATCTCCGAGGATGCGCTGGAGAACCTTTACCGAGAGTTTAGTCATGTTATCCGTGAAGGCGTTGTCCAAAAGTAAAAAGACGCACCCTTGCAAGTTTTGCAAGGGTGCGAACTGTTTTATGGACATGTGTTGACGGCTTTTGTCCGAGTCAGTTTTTTAATATCCGCAGCAAAAGCTTTGTGGTCGAAGATCATGGCCAGCAGGAACGACAGGGGGGGGACCAGCACATACACCGGAACGATCAGCCAGAACCAGGGCCAGTATTTTGTTTGACCGGCAAATTCGCCTACCGGAACAGTCCGGAAGAATTTGGGGGTAAACAGCGAAAGGAAATTACCAATGGCATCGTCGGTGCCGGGACCCCAGATATAAGAGGAATTCTTATAGCCGATATCAAAAAATTCACCCTGATCCCGAAGGGGAACAAAGCCCAATTCAGACTGGAAAATCTGATTCATCATGATAAACAGCATCAAAAGCAAAAGTCCGGTGGGTGCGCTGAAAATGCGCCTATAACTGAGCTTGTGATGTCCCAGCAGAACCATCAGCAGCGGAACGGTAAGCAGCATCCAGTGGTGGTAATAGAAGCGAATGATGTCCATCTGCTCACCAAGCTGATTGGATTTTGCCAAAGGCTCCTGGGGGTAAAACAGTGCGATCAGGCCACTGATGACACCGATATAAAACATATAGTCTTTCACGCTGTCCTTTTTGGAGAAGAACATAAAGGGAAACAGCGCAATATTGGCGGCGCAAATGTTAACAAACCAGCTGTCCCGAAGCATGCGAGCCTCATCCACGGAGTAGGGAGGGATGAAGACTTTCAGAAAATGCATCAGCAGTCCCAGTGCCAGGAAGAAGAATAAAACAGATTTTTGGATTTTTGTGTTTTTGTTACGCAAGAAAAAATACAGTCCGGCTGTGGCACCGCTGCATAGCAGCAGCCAAAAGAAATACCAGCAATTAAACATTGCAATTTCCACTTTGGATGCCTCCTTTGTTGAATCGACATAATTCTATCAGATTAAGTAAATATTGTCAATATATTAAGAAAGTATTAAGCGAAGGGGCACAATTTGTCGATTGCATTTGGCGTACGGTTTGTTTATAATAGAGGGAAAGAGGTGATTCCATGATCAGGAAATTATATCCCGGCGGAAAAGCCAAGGCGTTTAATATTACATACGATGATGGCGTTTTGCAGGACGTACGGTTTGTGGAACTGCTGAACCGATATGATCTGAAAGGAACGTTCAATCTGAATTCCGGGCTGATGGAAACGGAATTTGCATGGACGCATCCCAACGGCATGATTGTCAAGCGCCTGCCCACCTCGGTGGTGGCTGATCTTTATGCCAATCACGAGGTCGCCAGCCACACCCTGACCCATCCTTACCTAAGTGCTTTGTCGGAAGCGGAGATTATGGAGGAAATGGCGAAGGATAAAGAGAATCTGGAACGTCTTACGGGAAAGCCGGTTTTGGGCTTCGGCGGGCCGTTCCATCACTGGGATGCGACGGTGGTGGAATGCGCAAAGCGATGCGGCTTTGCGTATGCCCGAAATGCGGAGGAACGGTATTCTTATGTGCCGCCGGAGGAGTATTACTATTGGTCTGCCGGCAGCTATCATGTAATGCCCGGATTCCGGGACTTCGTGGAGGGCTTCTTCCGCACAGATGAGGAACTGGCATTGTGTCAGATCGTGGGGCATACCTACGATCTGGATGTGGAAAATATGTGGGAGTATATGGAGTCCCTGCTGAAACGGGTGGCGGAGGATGACAGTATCATCTCCATGACAAACATCCAACTGGTGCGTTACCTGAAGGCTATGCGCAGTGCTGTGATTACAGAAAATGAAATCCAGAACCCCTCCGATCAGCCCTTGTGGTTTGAAAAGGATGGGGAAGTGATCTGTGTGGAGCCGTCACAGAGAAGTGTTGAGAAAAATGGAGGGATACTGCTATGGAAGTAAAACTGTCCGATCCTACAATGCGAATCATTCATAAAATGCAGCAAAATGAGCTGACAGAAAGTGTGATCTATGAAAAAATAGCCTCCTTTGCTAAAGGTGAGGAGAACAAACAGACCCTTTTGCGTCTTGCCCGGGAGGAAAAAGCCCATTACCTGATCTGGCAAAAATATACCGGTCGTAATATGAAGCCCCAAAAGGGAAAGGTGCTGTTTTATACGCTGCTGGCAAGAATTCTGGGCTTTACCTTTGCGGTCAAGCTGATGGAACGGGGAGAGGAACATGCTCAGGGTACCTATGAGCAGCTTGTCCAGGAAGTTCCGGAGAGTACAGCAATCCGCAGCCAGGAGGAAGAACACGAGCAGGCGCTGTTGGGAATGCTGGATGAAGAACGGCTGCAGTATGTGGGAAGTATGGTGCTGGGACTGAATGATGCTCTGGTGGAGCTGACCGGTTCTCTGGCAGGCTTTGCCTTTGCACTGCAAAATACCCGGTTGATCGCTTTGTCCGGTCTGATCGTGGGCATCAGTGCTACTTTTTCCATGGCCTCCAGCGAATTTCTGGCGGCTCGCAGCGAGGGAAGAACCGATGCGTTGAAATCCTGCGCCTATACCGGCGTGGCATATTTGCTCACTGTGGTGGCGTTGATTGCGCCTTATTTGCTTTTCCCGGCCCATATGTACATCCCGGCGCTGATCTGTATGCTGGCGGTGGTGATCCTGATTATTGCAGGCTTCACATACTACACAAGCGTGGCGCAGGATCAGCCTTTCCGTCATCGTTTTTGGGAAATGGCGCTGATCAGTATCGGCGTGGCAGTGGTTTCCTTTGTGGTGGGCATCCTGGCAAAGATGTTCCTGGGCGTGGATCTGTAATGAGGTAAGGAGTCAATATGAAGAACGTGAAGATCACCGCCGTCAGAAAGGCCTGCTACCCTGACCTGATGGCCCAGTATGAGAATCCCATAGAGCATGCCTGCGATCTGGAAGAAGGCATGGTTTGGGTTTGCAGGAACGGCGAAAAGCCCGAAGGCTTCTGCCAAAGCGCATGGGATAGCATGTCTGCCTTTGTAAAGACCCTGGCGGCCGGTGGTGGAAACTTTTACGACGGTTGGATGAAGAATCCCCACTCGGCGATGATCAGCTGTAACGATGGCTTTCGCCCAGTGAGCTTTTATCTGGAGACAGTGGAGGACGAGAAATGAAGCTTCTGATGGAGGCGTTGGCAAAGTTTTTCTGTGGTCTGGTGTTGGTAGGGGTGCTGATCTTCCTGCCGGCCGGCACGTTTGCTTATACATACGGCTGGCTGTTGATCGGTTTGCTGTTTGTGCCGATGCTGATCGCCGGCTTTGTGATGCTGGCAAAGTCACCGGAGTTCCTCAAAAAACGGTTGGACGGCAAGGAAAAGCATGGAAAGCAAAAAGGTGTTGTGGCCGTATCCGGACTGATGTTCGTTGCCGGTTTTGTGGTAGCGGGACTGGATTATCGCTTTGGCTGGTCTACCGTGCCTGCTTGGGTGGTCATCACCGCATCGGTGCTGTTTTTGGTTGCGTACGTCTTGTATGCCCAGGTGATGCGGGAAAATGCATACCTCAGCCGTACCATTAAGGTGGAAGAAGGGCAGACTGTGGTAGATACCGGTATGTACGGCATTGTCCGTCACCCTATGTATGCGGTGACGATTCTGCTGTTTCTGATGATGCCCTTGGTGCTGGGGTCGTGGTATGCGCTGATCCCGTTTGCATGCTACCCTGCGGTGATCGTCGTCCGCCTGAAGGACGAGGAAGCCTTACTGACCAGAGAATTGCCCGGTTATGCTGCGTATAAGCAAAAAGTCAAGTACAGAATCATTCCTTTTGTTTGGTGAGAGAGTTTGTGGTTGTAAATGTCGCACAGATATGATACAATATGATGGCAGATATTTGTATAAATTAGATTGGAAGTGTGCTTATGAAAGAGAATAAACGGATTCGGATTGCCCTTGCGGCGGTTTTAGCGATTTGCCTGATCTTCTCCGGCTGCGGCAAAGGAGAGCAGGCTGACAATGCTGTTAATCCTACCGTGGCAGTGGCGGATGGCGTTGCGCTGCCTCAGTTTGAGCAGGAAGTGCTGCTGTGCAGCGACGAGGCCAAGCAGGTTTATGACGGGGAACTGAAGATCGAAAATGCCGTGACAACCGGAGCGCCCTATCGGCCCTTTGTGTTTTCCTATCAGTTGGAGCAGGCCTCCGGCAAGCTGCGTTTGAGCGAGGACAGTACCTTTGCCAACGCCATGGAGTACGAGTTGGATAAAGCGCAAACCTCCGTTAGTATCGACAACTTGAAAACCGGTACCACATACTATTATCAGGTTGAGGTATCCGGTCAGCAATATTCCGGAACCTTCCGGACGGCTGCTTCCAATCGTTTTATTTCGATTCCGGGTGTGGAAAACTTGCGGGACATTGGCGGCTACAAGACACTGGACGGCAAGACCATCAAGCAGGGATTACTGATCCGCGGCTGCGAATTGGACGGCATCAAGAATAAGGAATATTACCTGGATGATCAGGACGTTGCCGATGTGCAAAATACCTTCGGCTTTGTATACGATTTGGACTTGCGCTCGCCGGAGATCATCGAGGGGGATTATCAGTCCAGATTGGGTGCCGATGTGGAACACAAATTCTATAACGCACCGACTTACGCACAGATCTTCAGAGAAGAGTATCTGGGTTCCATGCGCCAGATTTTTGCGGATCTGGCGGATCCTGAGAAGTACCCCATGTACCTGCATTGTACTTGGGGCAGAGATCGAACCGGAACGGTGGTTCTGCTGCTGCAGGGATTGCTGAATGTTTCAAAAGAGGATCTGATGCAAGAGTACCGACTGACCGGATATGTGACGCCGGCAGTTGCCACCAATAATAAGATGGATGTGGTATTCATGCAGTTAGAGTCCTATGAAGGAGATACGCTGCAGGAAAAAATTATCGATTACTTGACCACAACAGTTGGAGTTACTGAGGAAGAAATTGCATCGATCCAGTCTATTTTTCTTGCATAATACAACCCCCAAGGAATTGCCACATTCCTTGGGGGTATCTATTATTTGTTATTCTACTACGAATCCTGTCCACTCTATTTTATTGTACTGCATAACATCCATAGATTTTTTCATGCCCAGCTTCTCATAGAACCCAACTGCACTCTCGTTGGCAATCAAATAAACCGCAATATCCTTTTCACCGCCTGCGATTTCATGGGCAGTTTTCATCAGCTGTCTACCAATACCTTGCCCGGTGTATGCTCTGTCTACGCCCAAATCTGTTATATAGAGCCAATAGGCAAAATCGGTTAAGCCAAACAAAACACCCACAACTGTGCCGTTCTCATTTCGAGCAATAAGGCTGATGGAAACATTCTTGACAAGCTTTGCAATTCTATCAGCAAACCGTTCTTTTGGGTATTGAGAACCTAAGTCTGTTCTTTTCAAAAAGTCTATGTATTCTGCTGCTGAAATTCGTTCTTCTGAAATATGTATCTTCCCGTTCATACTACCTCTCCATCAAATTGGAATTTATCTAATCATTTTGAACATTCCCGGGCCATCCCAAGCGCAGGGGCGTTCTTCAAATCCGTATTTCTTGTAGAAATGAACCGCCTCTTTTGAACTAATCAATTCAAGGCTCACAGCCCAATCTAAAGGTTTACATTCTTTCACATAGTGTTCCAATGCCGCCATAAGACATTTTCCTACACCTTTACCTTGGTAGGATGGGACTACTGCAAAATCCTTAATGTAGAAAGACATTCCTCCATCACCAATCACTCTTGCCATTCCCACAGGACAGTTCCTATCGTAACAAGTAAATGTTGCAATCGTGTTTTTTAGTGCAGTTCTTACTTGTTCGATACACGGAGGTTCCCAGCCAACTGATTTGTACAGGTCAAGAAACAATTCGGGGGTTAGTGTATTAGTCTTTATTTCCATATACAACCTCTGTTAAATTCAAGTTTACTGCCGCCTGCAGGCGAATAATAGTCGTCCTTACATTCACACAGAAAACGGTTGGACAAATTGGAATTTGTCGAACTATTTTTTCAAAGGATATTCGACATCCAACATTTTTTCGATTTCTTGTTCTGTGGCATCAAACATTTTAGAATAAACTTCTATATTTGTTCGAGCATTCGTATCATAAGTAGCAAATATATCAATAATAGAATAGAGTTTTATTTTAACAACTTGGTTACGAGTATTAATATACTCATCCTCATATTCTTTGGCTATTTTCTCACACTTCAAATCTGCGTCATCCATATTTGAAGCTCTAATCAAAATGATTCTGTCTTCCCAGCAAGGACATGCATCATCTATTAATTTCCCGTCCAAAGTGAAATATTGAAACTGGTATAAACATTTCACTGCATACATATTCTTCATAACACTTTACCTCTATTTGTTCGTCAAATTCAAGTTTGTCTAACAGTCTAACATTAACATTGTAGGGGCGAACTGTGTTCGCCCACTGGCGGTCACAGACCGCCCCTACAAATTCTATCAAAAGCTATTCGCCAAATTAAAGTTTGTCTAACAGGATTATACCACAGACACATATGAATTGCTATCCGAAAAAACAAAAACCCTATGGAATCATGTATCCATGATTCCATAGGGAGATGGTTCGAGTCTCTTCTCAAATCAATAAAAAGAGGAGGCTGAAGCCTCCTCTTTTTATTGGTCCGAGTGGCGAGACTCGAACTCGCGGCATCCTGCTCCCAAAGCAGGCGCGCTACCAACTGCGCTACACCCGGTTATGACCAAGGGGTATTATACACGATGTGGATGGAAAATGCAATCATAATTTTAGTGACGGATTGGAAGCAAAGCGATAAATGATTGTTCGCCGGCAGTGCCGCCTGACATTCTCGTGCTCGGTTGGGAGGTAATCGTTACGCCATTGGGTACCGCTCGGTAACGTTTTTGCCTAGGACAACCGCCTTTTTGGTTACCGAGTGACACCCAGCGGCCTTCGTCCACCTCTCAGGTCCAGAACGCGTCTTGCGGCGGGCCATGCCCGCTAAACTATCATTTATCGGCAGTGCAGGCACGAAATGGTCATTGCCAACGGCAATGGTTTGTGCTATGATAGCGGCGGAGGGATTCGTATGGAATTCAACGACGTTTACGACAAAAATATGCAGCGCACCGGAAAAATCCTCCGTCGTGGAGAGCCATTTGGACCGGGAGAGTACGGTTTTGCGGTTTGCGTTTGGGTATACGATGGAAAAGGAAATGTCTTGCTGACCCGCCGTGCGCCTGGGAAATCCTTTGCCGGTACTTGGGAAAATTCCGGTGGTGCGGCGCTCAGCGGTGAGGACAGCCTGACTGCCATTCAGCGGGAACTCTGGGAAGAAACCGGTATCCGCGCGGAAAAAGAGGAATTTGAGTACCTTGCCACCAGTTGGGGCATTCAGTTTTTCTTTGACCACTATTGTCTGAAGCGACAAACGCCCATTGAAGAAGTTGTCCTGCTTCCCGGGGAAACCGACGATGCCATGTGGGCAACTTTTGAGCAGGTGCATGACATGATCCGCACCGGTCAGATCTGCGACATCATCGGGAAGCAATTCCTGAATCTGGAGCCGGAACTGAAAAAACGGCAATCTGCACAAGAATGAGCCTGAAATTTTAGACAGCTCGCCGGGATGATTTTTCTTGAAATCCAACCCCATTCCGGGTTATAATGAAAAAAAGCGTTTTTTGAGCATCCGGCAAAAACGCGGTTGCCGGGTTCAAAAAGCGCTTTTTTCATTCAAAAAACGGAGGACACGATTATGATCGAGATCACCAACCTGCCTGTGCGCCATGGAAATGTTCCCCTGCGTGTTGCCCGGGGCCATTTCGCTACCAACCACAGCCATATCAATTACTACATCGACATCACCTACCAGAAGACCCGCTTTAGCGAAGCGAAGGAAGTCGCTAAGCAGCTGGTGGCGAATTTTATCAATAACACACCCGTGGATACCATTCTGTGTCTGGATGGCACTGCCGTTATCGGCACCTGCTTGGCTGATGAACTGGGCAAGAGTGGCTTCCGTAACGTGAACGCCCACAAGTCTATCTACGTCATCGAGCCGGAGTACAACTCCAACTCCCAGATGATCTTCCGGGATAACATCCAGACCATGATTCGCAACAAGCATGTTTTGATTCTCATGGCCTCCTGCACCACCGGCTACACCGCCAACAAGGGCGTTGAGGCTGTGGGCTACTACGGTGGCGAGGTTGTGGGCGTTGCGGCGCTGTACAGCTCGATTCCTGAGCTGGGTGGTCTGCCTGTCCGCTCTGTTTACAAGCTGGAAGATCTGCCCGATTACGCCAGCTATGACTACAAGGACTGCCCCTACTGCAAGAAGGGCAGAAAGCTGGATGCCCTGGTGAACAGCCACGGCTACTCCGCACTGTAAGTACATAATGCAAAGAGCCACGGCTTAGCCGTGACTCTTTTTGTTAGTGAGCGGTGTTCAGGGGACGCAGAACGCTGTACTTGTCAAAACGGGTATCGTATACGTCGGTCATGAACAGAAGATGGATGGACGGATCATCGGTCTGCACCTGCTCAGCGACAGTTTCAATATCTGCGGCGTTCACGCCGGATAAATACACACGGGCGTGACCTTCCGGCAGGGGGAAGGCAGCGTCGGTGCCGATGAAAGATACACAGAACCGATCCGATGCACATGCGTCCACCAACATTTTGGCGGCGTCGGTGATGGCCTGGGTTTTATCCTTGTTAAAAATGATGCGATCGGTATCCGGGAAACGAAATTCATCGAAAACCACTTCGTTGAAGCCCAGGTTCCGCAGTTCGGTGGCGATCTGGATCAGACGGCCGACAACCTGATCGTTGGTGGGATCCAGCCAGTAGCAGCTGGCAGAGTCGATCCACAGAGCACCGCCACCGCCCTTGATGGGCAGACCGCAAGGAACGTTGTTCAGACCGTAGTCCCGATCTCGGAAGGCAGGGATTCGGGCGATGGTGTAAAGATCGCTTTGCGCCAGATATTCCATAAACGTGTCTACAGCTTCAATATCGATGTCCGTAGCCATGGGGCCGTTGGTCGTGGTATAGTGGAACTGACCACGGATATTTTTCATATCCAGCATAACCGCTGTACCTGCAGGAAGCTTGTCCAACTGTTCACGCACACTGGTAAAGTCGGCCTTCAGCTCTTCGATGGTCAGGTAGTATCCACGGATGCTGGTTTGTTCGTAAACAATGGTACCATCCTCCGGATCCAGCTCGTTGATGACAATTTTGATGGGATCCTTTTGTACTGCATTGGGTGCGTCTTGACCGGCGGGGAAGTCTTTGCTCAGGGTGAAATCGAAAGCGGCCCGATCCCGGTAGTAAACCACAAAGCGATCAAGCCAGAGAAACCAGCAAAACAGCACAATCGTCAGGATGATGCCGAAAATCAGCAGACCAGTGAAGAAGCGCCGCAATCCCAGCCGGGTCTTATAAGTCATGCTCATAGGCGGCTCCTTTCAGCGGTGACACAACGCCAGTCCTCTTTGGCGCGGATGCACTTGACAGTGAGCCCGGCGGCGGTAAGGGCATTGCCCACTTCTTCCAGACGGGTGTCCAGGATACCGGAGCAGATGAGTATGCTGTTTTCTGTGAGAAAACGGGGGAGTACCGGCGCAAGACTGATGATCACGTCAGCCACGATGTTTACCAGTACCACATCGTATTCCTTTTTGGAAAGCTCCACCATCAAGTCCTGATCCTCGGTGACGTTGCCGGTGAGGGCGGTGAATTCCGGAGCGGCGAAGCCGTTGTAGGTGGCATTTTCCCGGGCGATGGATTCTGCCTTGGGGTCAATGTCCACGCCAATGGCGGATTTTGCGCCCAGCCGCAAAGCGGCGATGGACAAAATACCGCTGCCGCTGCCTAAGTCCAGACAACTGGCACCGTCAGCAATGTTCTCCTCCATAGCCTCAATAACCATCTGGGTAGAGGGGTGAGCACCGGTACCAAAGGTCAGACCCGGATCCAAAATTACGGGACTGCGTCCCTCGGTGTCCATATCCGCCAGCCAGTAGGGAATAACGATCAGCTTGTTGCCGATGGGCTGGGGAGGGTAGCTGTCCTTCCAACTTTCCTCGTAGTCCACATCGGGCAGGGCCGTGACAGTCATGGTCAGCTCCAGCCGCTTCAGCAGCGCTTCCAGCCTTGTCATACCGGCGGTGTCGGTATCCTCCAGATACAGCTTGATCCGGGAAAGACCCTGAAGCTGCTGCTGCAGTTCTTCATCGATATAGTCCCAGTACTCCCGGTTCTGCTCCAGAAAAATCTCAAATTCCTCCTGATCTTCAATAACCAGGTCGGAAAAACCGCCGGCGGTGAGGTTGGTGGCCACAAAATCGATACGGGAGGGGGTTGTATTTACAGTGATCTCAAGCCATGCCATGGCGGATCCTCCTTTGGTAAGTCGCACTTTGCTCCATTTTACCCTATCTCGGCGAAAATGGCAACGGGTTTACATGGATAATTTGTGAATTTTTCTTTTGGGACTTCCTATTTCGGGGAAAGTAGTATATAATAACGGAAATTATCATCCAAGGAGTATATCCATGATTCAAGTTATCGAGCTTTTGCCGGGGGTTACGTTGCGTTGCTTCCCGGCGGAGCGATTTAAGCAGGGATGCCTGAGCCTGCAGTTTTTGCGGCCTATGACCCCTTCTGAAGCGGCGCTGAATGCCCTGATCCCGGCAATTTTGCTCCGGGGTACCCGGGAATACCCGGATCTGCGGAGCATCACGCTGCATTTAGACGATCTGTACGGCGCTTCCGTTGGTACGCTGGTGCGCCGGGTGGGCGATTATCAGACAATGGGTTTTTACTGCGGCTTTATTGAGGATAAATATGCCCTGACGGGAGATCGGGTTCTGGAGCCAATGATCGATTTCGTGGGGGAATTGCTGCTGCATCCTGCACTGGAAAGTGGCGTATTTTGCCGGGAATTTGTCCAGAGTGAAAAGCGCAATTTGATTACCACCATCGAAGCGGAGCGCAACGACAAGCGTGCCTATGCCGCCAGCCAGCTTCTGCGGAAACTGTGCAGTGGCGACAGTTTCGGCGTTCCCCGGCTGGGCGAACGGGAGTGGGTGGAAGCCATTACTCCTGAAACGGCATGGGAGCATTACTGCCGTGTGCTGGAGGAAAGCCCTGTTGAAATTTTCTATGTAGGCAGCGCCGCACCGGAAACAGTAGCTGCCCGGCTGAAGGCGATTTTTATGCAAATGGAGCGAAACCCCATCGCCCTCCCGGCACAAACGGCATTTCAGGGCGGCGAAGTGGGCGACTTTACAGAATGCATGGAAGTTGCTCAGGGTAAGCTGTCCATGGGCTTCGTGACCCCCATCACCAACCGGGACGAGGATTTTGCCGCTATGCAGGTGATGAACACCCTCTTTGGCGCAGGCATGACCAGTAAGCTGTTTATGCAGGTTCGGGAGAAGCGGAGTCTGTGCTATTCCATTGGCTCTGGTTACTATGGAAGTAAGGGCATTATGACCGTGTCCGCCGGTATTGATTTTGACAAAGAGCCGCTTGTCCGGGAAGAAATTCTGCGCCAGTTGCAGGCTTGCCGGGATGGGGAAATTACCCCGGAGGAACTGACCGCTGCCAAGGAGGCAATTTTGTCCGGCTTGCGAGGGGTCTACGATTCTCCCGGTTCCATCGAAGGTTATGAAACCACCGCCGCCATCGGCGGCCTGCGCCTGACTGTGGAGCAGTACCGCAAAGCGGTGGAGCAGGTGACTGCTCAGCAGGTGGCGGATGCCGCCAAGACGCTGACCCTGCGTACCAGCTATTTTGTAAAGGGGGTAGAAGCATGAAGCTGTATGAATACCCCAAGCTGGGGGAGCAGGCATACCGGGAAACCTTGCCAAACGGCTTGAGCGTTGTGGTAGTGCCTCGCCCCGGTTTTACCCGGAAAATGGCCTATTTTGTTACGGATTTTGGCTCTATCCATCGGGAATTTCAGCTGGAAGGGGAGAGGTTCTGTGTTCCTGCCGGCATCGCCCACTATTTGGAACATAAGATGTTTGATCTGCCGGGGCGGGATGTTTCCGCAGAGCTGGCAGAGCTGGGCGCTAATGTAAACGCCTTCACCAGCTACGACATGACTGCCTATTACTTCTCCTGCACGGAGCAGTTTGATAAGTGTCTGGATCTTCTGCTGGAGTTTGTTTCCGTACCTTATTTCACGGCAGAAAGTGTGGAAAAGGAGCGGGGAATCATCGATCAGGAGATCGGCATGAATGCCGATGCCCCGGATTCTCGAGTCTTTGAGATGCTCATGGAGGGGATGTATTGCCACCATGAGATCCGTGTGCCGATTCTGGGTACTTCCGAATCCATCCGGGAGATCACGCCGGAATATTTGGAGCTTTGCCACAAGGCGTTTTACAACCCGGCGAATATGATCCTCTGCGTAGTTGGTGATGTGGAACCGGAAACGGTGAGCTGCATCGCAAGTGCACGTCTGGGGGATGCCCTTCGTCCCATGGGAGAAAAGCTTCCTCATAAGGACGAACCGATGGCATGCGTGGAGCATCTGCGTCAGGCACGGATGGAGGTTGCCATGCCCACCTTCCAAATGGGTTTTAAGTGCGAACCCATTGGAGTAGGGGAGGCGGCGATCCGGCAGGAAATCGTGGGCGATCTGGCAGCGGAGGCACTGTTTGGCGAGTCCTCGGAGCTGTATCTGCGGCTGTATGAGCAGGGAGATATTGATTCTTCCTTCGGTGGCGGATTTGAAACTGTGGATGGCTGCGCACTGCTCACCTGCGGTGGCGACAGCGAACGAGCGGAAGCTGTCCGGGATGCGGTGCTGGCTCAGGCTGCAAAGCTGGCTGAGCAAGGCATCGAGGAAAAGGCATTCCTGCGAATGAAGCGCAGTGCCTTGGGTAGACGGATCCGGGATCTGGATAGTTTTGATTCCACCTGCTTCCGGATGTGTGCCTATCATTTTTCTCAGTTTGATTATTTTGATTTCCCCAGGGTGTACGAATCGGTCACTGTGGAGGAAGTTCAGGAATTTTTACGCACGGTGGCTCAGCCGGAGCGTTGCGCTCTGTCGGTTATTGCGCCCATAGGAGGTAATTGATATGGAACCGATCTATACGCAAATTTCCTTTCCTGCCTTTGGCATTAAAATGGATCCCAGCAAGGGCTTTTCCATCGGTCCGTTGGACATTCATTGGTATGGCGTGATCATTGCTGTGGGCTTGATGCTGGCGGTGATCTATGGTGTGCGCCGGTGTAAAGAGTTCGGCCTTGCAGAGGATGATCTGTTTGACGGCGTTCTGTGCATCGTGCCCTTTGCCATCGTTTGCACCCGGCTGTACTATTGCATTTTCCAGTGGGATTACTACGGCAAGCACCCTGCAGATATTCTCAAGATTTGGGATGGCGGTTTGGCGATCTATGGCGGCGTCATCGGTGCGGCCATCGGTATTGTGGTCTTTGCGCTGGTAAAGAAGAATAAAGTGCGGCTGACTTCTGTGCTGGATCTGACTGCACTGGGCTTTATGATCGGTCAGGCCGTCGGCCGCTGGGGCAATCTGATCAACCGGGAAGCCTTTGGCGCAGAAACAGACGTTTTCTGCCGTATGGGTCTGTTGGATGAGAGAACCGGTCTGATTACCTATTACCATCCTACATTCCTCTATGAGTCGCTGTGGAATCTGTGCGGCTTTGTGCTGCTGCATTTTCTGTCCAAGCGGCGGAAGTTCGATGGCCAGATCGCCCTTTGCTATGTGGCTTGGTACGGCCTGGGCAGAGCCTTCATCGAGGGTCTGCGTACCGACAGTCTGTATTTGGGACCCTTCCGTGTCAGCCAGCTTCTGGCGGCAGTGAGCTGCATCGCAGCGGTGACGGTGCTGGTGATCATGCACTTCCGCAAGCCCGATCCTTCCAAGCTCTTTGTCCATGTAAAGGCTCAGCGGGAAGCAGAGCAGTCTGGAAACTAAATGAAAAATCCCGGGAGCAATCCCGGGATTTTGTTATTTGGATTCTTTCAACAGATCTGCCAGGGTGATACCCTCAAAAAAGGCATCCACCATTTGGTCCAGCCGTTCCCACATGGGCAGGGTATGACAGCAGGTGGAACGGGAGCAGGCGGAAGGGCCTTGGGTGGTGCAGGATACGGTAGCCAGACTGCCTTCGGTCAGCTTCAGGATACCGCCCACGGTATACTCCTCCGGAGAGCGGTTCAGCCGATAGCCACCGCCTTTGCCGTGGACAGCGTCCACAAACCCAGCCTTGGACAGCACCGACATGATGGATTCCAGATACTTCTGGGAAATGGATTCCTCCTCCGCAATGTCCTTCAGAGGGATGAAATCCTCCTCACCCTTCAGCGCAAGATACACCATCACCCGCAGGGCGTAGCGCCCTTTCGTGGATACGATCATGGCTTACTCGCAGTGGTGGCAGTGCTCACAATCGGGGAACAAGCTCTTGTCGTAAGCGATGCCGTTGCGGTCGTAGTAATCCTTCAGAGCGCCCTTGATGGCTTCCTCAGCCAGCACGGAGCAGTGGAGCTTGTGTGCGGGCAGACCGTCCAGAGCCTCAGCCACCGCCTTGTTGGTAAGCTGCATGGCATCCTGAATGGACTTGCCCTTGATCATCTCGGTAGCCATGGAGGAAGAAGCAATGGCGCTGCCGCAGCCAAAGGTTTCAAACTTCACGTCCACAATGATGTCGTTTTCGATCTTCAGGTAGATCTTCATAATATCGCCGCACTTGGCGTTGCCAACCTCGCCCACACCGTCGGCATTCTCAATGATGCCCACGTTCCGGGGGTTCATAAAATGATCCATAACAACTTCGCTGTAAAGTGCCATAATAATCTCTCCTTTTACAGAATATATTCTCTCTTGCCGGTCTGCAGATCTCTCCACACCGGAGAAATGCCCCGCAGATATGCAACCACCTGAGGCACGACCTCCAAAATGTGATCCACTTCGGCATCGGTATTGTACTCGCTGAGGGAAAGCCGCAGGGAGCCGTGAGCCACGTCATGCACCCGGCCGATGGCCAGCAGCACATGGCTGGGGTCCAGACTGCCGGAGGTGCAGGCAGAGCCGGAGGATGCGGCTACGCCCTTCATATCCAGCAGAAGCAGCAGGCTCTCACCCTCGATGCCCTCAAAGCAGAAGCTGACATTACCGGGCAAACGGTTCACCGGATCGCCATTAAGCGCACAGTGCGGAATCTGAGAAAGTCCGGTGATGAGCTTGTCACGCATGGCGGCAACCTTGGGCATATTCTCATCCATGTGGGCGCAGGCATCTTCCAGAGCAGCAGCCAGACCCATAATGGCAGGAATGTTCTCAGTGCCGGCACGGCGGTTACGCTCCTGAGCGCCGCCTTCGATGATGCTCACCAGAGCCACGCCACGGCGGACATACAGCGCGCCTACGCCCTTGGGGCCGTGGAATTTGTGACCGGACAGGCTGAGCATGTCGATGTTCTGCGCCCTCACGTCAATGTGCAGGTGACCAACGGCCTGAACGGCATCGGTGTGGAAAATAACGCCGGCTTCCTTGCACACAGCGCCGATCTCGGCGATGGGCAGGATGGAACCGATCTCGTTATTGGCATACATGGTGGTCACCAGGCAGGTGTCCTCCCGGATGGCGTCCTTGACCTGCTGGGCGGTAACGTTGTGACCGTTGCTTACGTCCAGCAGCGTGATCTCGAAGCCTTCCTTTTTCAGCTTTTCCAGGGTGTGCAGCACAGCATGATGCTCAAAAGCGGTGGAAATGATGTGCTTTTTGCCCTTGCGAGCGCCGTTACGGGCGGCGGAGATGATGGCCTGATTGTCAGCCTCGCTGCCGCCGGAGGTGAAGATGATCTCCCGGGGCTCACAGCCCAAACAAGCGGCCACCCGAGCACGGGCATCCTCCAGAGCCTCCTTGGCCTCCTGACCGATGGAGTGCAGGCTGGAAGGGTTGCCGTAAACTTTATCAAAATAAGGCACCATGGCCTCGATCGCCACACGGCTCATTTGGGTCGTGGCGGCGTTATCCGCATAAACTTGCATGAAAATACCTCCATTTCTTTTGCCTAGTATTTCTGTGGGTAGTATACTATTTGTTACCTACTTTGTCAATAGGTAAATAACGCACAAGGAAAATCATGAAAATACGCAATTTTTATCGGTAATTTCCATTGATAATCTAGGTTAATTATGTTACAATAACACAAATTTCATTCTGGAGGAAAATATGGTCCGGAAATATCTGTTGGTTTTTCTGATTTCGATGGTGCCGATTATTGAACTTCGCGGCGCTTTGCCCTTTGCCATGACCAATTGGATGGGCGATCCCATCCCGGCAGTGGCGGCTTATATCATCTGTGTGATTGGCAATATGGTGCCGGTGCCGTTTATCTATTTCTTCGCTCGAAAGATTCTGGAGTGGGGCGCAAACAAGCGCTACATCGGTAAGTTCTTCCGCTTCTGCATTCGCAAGGGTGAAAGCGGCGGCAGAAAGCTCACCGCCTCTGCCGCTAAGAAGGGCGGCACGCTGATCGCCCTGATTCTGTTCGTAGGCATTCCGCTTCCCGGTACCGGCGCATGGACCGGTGCGTTGGCGGCAAGTTTTTTGGACATGGGCATCAAAAAGACCACTCTGGCCTGCTCCTTGGGCGTGATTCTGGCAGGTATTATCATCGCCGTGCTCAGTGCCTGCGGCGTTCATATTTTGGATATGTGAGGTAATCATCATGGAAAACTGTCTGTTCTGCAAAATCGTCGCCGGGGACATCCCCTCCACCAAGGTCTATGAGGACGATTCCGTTCTGGCCTTCCGGGATATTGCTCCCATGGCTCCCACCCACATTCTGGTGATTCCCAAGGCTCACATCGGCTCCGTTGCGGAAGTTACCGCTGACAACAGCGCTGTGGTTGCCCATATTTTTGAGGTGATTCCTGCCATCGCCAAGGCAGAAGGTCTGGAAAACGGCTACCGTGTGGTATCCAACTGCGGTGACGATGCCGGTCAGACCGTGCATCACCTGCACTTCCACATTCTCGGCGGCCGGAAGCTGACTCTGGAAATGGCTTGACAAATCGCTAAAATCCGCTATAATATCCACAGATCGCAAAACAAATCAATCTTCGGGGTGCCGGACGATCCGGCTGAGATTGGGCAAGAACGTGCCCTGACCCGTGAACCTGATACGGCTAATACCGTCGGAGGGAAAGATGCATATATGGGATATTGGTACCGTATCGCATTGCACCTGGATGGGTTTGCAATGCGATACTTTTTTATCGGAGGTTTACCAATGTCAAAAAAACGTCTACACATCCATGCCCTCTGCGAGGGCGCAATCATGCTGGCACTGGCATTTGTGCTGAATTGGCTGTCCAAGGTGGTCTTTGCCAATATGCCCAACGGCGGTTCTGTCAGCCTTGCCATGTTCCCCATGCTGTTTTACGCCCACCGGTGGGGCGTGGGCAGGGGAGTGCTGGTTGGCTTTGCCTACGGCTTGCTGGATATGCTGATGGATGGCGGCTATGCCTGGGGCTGGCAGTCCATCCTGCTTGACTACCTGCTGGCTTATGCTGTGATCGGTCTGGGCGGTATTTTCAAGGGTAAGGCATGGGGTGTTTTCCCTGGCATTGCCGTTGGCTGTATGGCTCGTTTCGTTGTCCATTTTATCAGCGGTGTGACCATTTACAAGATCCTTGTGCCTACAGAGGTTACCGGATTTGGTGTGTTCGCCAATCCTGCGGTGTACTCTCTGGTGTACAACGGCGTGTACATGATCCCCAACACTGTCATCGCCTTGGTCATCGCTGCCATTTTGTTCGTGCCTATGAAGAAATACTTCAGCGGTGCTGACCTGCAAAAATAAGGAAAGGAGCCGCTCAGCGGCTCCTTTTTACTTCATAAATTTGTCGATGGCCTCGCACATATCCTCAATGGCGTGTTCATCTCCGGCAGATACGGCATCCACCATGCAGTGGCGCATGTGATCCTTCAGAATCACCTTGCCGGTGTTGTCCAATGCAGAACGTACTGCAGCCAGCTGGATCAGCACCTCGGAGCAGTCCACACCTTCTTCCACCATCCGCTTGACTTTATCCAAGTGGCCGATGGCACGGGCAAGACGATTGATGACGGCTTTTTGATTTTCGTGAACATGCCCATGGGAATGGGCAATTCCCTGGGCGTGGTAATGAGCATGGTCGTGATGGTCGGACATGGGAAACCCCTCTTTCAGTGACTTTGGGCAAATTATACCTTATTTTTCAGGATTGTGCAAGCCCCGGGAGGGGTTCAGTGGAAAGAAATGTTTTGACATATACCGCTGCGGCAGTTATAATGTAAGAAAAATGCAAAGGAGCGATCGATATGCACGTTCATCACGATTCCTTGGGCGGCGCTCATGACCATGAGCACACCCATTCCCATACCCACGAGCATACCCACGACGGCCATACCCACAGCCATGAGCATACCCATGCTCACAGCCACGATCACGGTCATCCCCATAACCACGATCATCTCCACGGCGAGGGTCACACCCACGACCACAGCCACGATTGTGCCGGTCACTGCAGCCATTGCCACAGCAACTGTGAGCATACCCCCATGGAGGAGCTGTTGGCGCTGATGAAGTATATGGTGGGTCACAATGCCTCCCATGCCCGTGAGTTGGCGGATCTGGCGGTTCAGCTGGAGAAGGCTGGTAGCCATGTGGCTTATGAGCAGGTCATGGCAGCGGTTTCCGACTTCGAAAAGGGCAACCTGCGGCTGTCTGCCGTGCTGGCAAGCCTGGAGGTATAAGTATGTGCCTTTCTACTGTTTATAAAAATGTGATGGAGCCTGCGGCTATTGCCATGCGCAATGTGATGAGCATTGAGTGCCGGGATGGCAAGGTGATCCTCACCGACCTGATGGAGCGCCAGCTGGAGATCGAAGGCGTGCTGGAAAGCGCCAATCTGGTGGACGGCTATGTGATCGTCCGGGAAACAAATTAACAACCTGAAAAGGAGAAAAAATTATGGCAAAGAGCATTCAGGATGTGCTGAACCTCATTGAGGAGCAGGGCATCAAAATGGTTGATTTTAAGATGGTGGACATTAACGGTCAGTACCGTCACGTCACCATCCCCGCAGAGAACTTCTCTGAGGATACCATGAAGAGCGGCATCGGCTTCGATGCTTCCAACTACGGCTACGCCGTGGTGGAAAAGAGCGACATGGTCTTCATTCCCGATCCCGACACCGCTGTGGTGGATCCTTTCTGCTCCATTCCCACTCTGTCCATGACCGGCAACGCCATGATCATCGACAACCCCGAAAACCGTCCTCTGCCTCAGTACCCCCGGAATATCATCCGTGCCGCTGTGCAGCAGATGAAGGATTCCGGCGTGGCCGACACCATGCTGATCCTGCCTGAGTTCGAGTTCTATCTGTTCGATCAGGTGGGCTGGGAGGTTTCCGGCCGTGAGATCAGCGCCGGTGTGGATGCTCAGCAGTCCTACTGGAACAGCGCCTGCGAGGGTAAGGGTGTCGTGGTTCCCAAGCAGAAGAACTACCACATCGCCAAGCCCTTCGATACTTCCTTTGAGTGCCGCAGCGAGATGTGCATGCTCATGAAGGAAATGGGCATCGACATCAACTACCACCATCCCGAGGTGGCCGCTTCCGGTCAGTTCGAGATCGAGCCCCAGCTGGGCGAAGTGGTGCACATGGCTGACGCCACCATGATGATCAAGTACATCATCCACAACACCGCTCTGAAGTACGGCAAGACCGCTACCTTCATGCCCAAGCCCATCTACGGCGAGGCCGGTTCCGGTATGCACGTGCATATGCTGCTGCTGAAGGACGGCCAGCCCGTGTTCTCCGATGACAACGGCTACGCCCACCTGAGCGAAACCGCTCACTACTTCATGGGCGGCCTGCTGAAGCACATCGCTTCTCTGTGCGCCCTGACCAACCCCAGCACCAACTCCTTCAAGCGTCTGGTGCCTGGCTTCGAGGCTCCCGTAACCGTGGGCTACGCTACCTCCAACCGGTCTGCGGTTATCCGTATCCCTGCCTACGCCAAGAGCCCCAATAAGCGCCGTTTCGAGCTGCGCAACCCCGATGCCACCTGCAACCCCTACTTCTGCTACGCCGCCATCCTGATGGCAGGCTTGGACGGCATCAAGAATAAGATCGATCCTCATGCAAATGGTTGGGGTCCCTACGATATGAACCTGTACCACCTGAGCGACGAGGAGAAGGCCAAGCTGCACCACCTGCCCACCACTCTGGACGAGGCTCTGGATGCTCTGGAGGCCGATCAGGATTACCTGACTGCCGGTGGCGTGTTCCCCAAGGAGCTGCTGGCTAACTTCATCAAGTCCAAGAGAGAGGAGTGCCGCCAGCTGGCTGCTATTCCTCATCCTGCCGAGTTTGAGAAGTACTACAACCTGTAATTCCACATTATATAATGTAAGCCGGACTTCCGCGGAAGTCCGGCTTTCGTTTATCCTAAAGTTAGTAATGTCATTGCGAGGAGGCACTATGGGCCGACGTGGCAATCTCCTGGTAACATCTTAATCACTGCATAGCACGAAAAAGGTTGTTCCGGGAGATTGCCACGTCGCTTCGCTCCTCGCAATGACAGCAATTATTAGTCAAAAAAATCCCCGAAAAAATGAAAAAAGCCATTGACATTTGCACGTCAATGGTGTAGAATGGATTTCCATACTATGGGTAGTAGGCGCATTATGCCCTTTTCCCGTAGCATGGGCATTGTACCACGGATTTGGCTGTTTGTCAAGAGTTTACTGCTCGAAATCCAACAACCAATCCGGGCGTATCAAAGTAAGCAACACACAATTCGAAAGAAAGGCGTGATGATCCATATGGAAATGGTCAAGGACGTACAGTTCGGTAAGACCATGCGTAAGTCTTACGCAAAGTATAAGGAGATCCTGGAGATCCCCAATATGCTCAAGATCCAGAAGGATTCCTACCAGTGGTTCCTGGACGAGGGACTGCGGGAGGTGTTCAAGGATGTGGGCACCATCACTGACTTCTCCGGTAAACTGGAGCTGAGCTTCCTGGATTTCTCCATGAACGAGCCCCCTAAGTATACCATCGAGGAGTGCAAGGAGCGGGACACCACCTATGCCCGGCCTATCAAGGTTCGGGTGCGTCTGCGCAACACCGAGACCGACGAGATCAAGGAGCAGGAGATCTTCATGGGAGATTTCCCCATCATGACCAACGGCGGTACCTTCGTGATCAACGGCGCAGAGCGTGTTATCGTTTCTCAGATCGTTCGTAGCCCCGGTATGTACTACGGCCACGAAGTGGACAAGGCGGATCAGCACACCTACACTGCTACCGTCATTCCTTACCGTGGCGCATGGCTGGAGTACGAAACCGACAACTCTAACGTGTTCTGGGTTCGTATCGACAAGAACCGCAAGCTGCCCATCACCAGCCTGATCCGTGCCATGGGCGTGGAGACTGACGAGCAGATCAAGGCTATGTTCGGCGAGGATGAGCGCATCCTGGCCTCCCTTGAGAAGGATCCCTGCAAGACCCGTGAGGAGTCCTTGCTGGAGATCTACCGCCGCCTGCGTCCCGGTGAGCCTCCCACGGTGGAAACCGCTATCGCTCACCTGGAGGGCCTGCTGTTCGACGCTCACCGCTATGACGTGAGCAAGGTCGGCCGTTATAAGTTCAATAAGAAGATGGACATTTGGAGCCGTCTGTCCGGTCAGGAGGCCGCAGAGCCCATTGCCGATCCCATGACCGGTGAGATCCTGGTCATGCCCGGTGAGATCATCACCCGTGCTATGGCTCACACCCTCAGCGACAAGGGTGTCAACGAGGCTACCGTCAAGGTCGGTGACCAGAAGGTCAAGGTCTTCTCCAATGGCATGGTGGACATGGCAAACTTCGTGTCCTTCGATCCCAAGGAGTTCGGCATCCGTGAGAAGGTTCGCTTCTCCGTGCTGAAGGAAATGATGGAGAATGTTGCAGAAGGTGAGTGGGCTGACGCCATCGCCGAGCGCATGGACGACCTGATTCCCAAGCACATCATCGTGGACGATATCATGGCTTCCATCAACTACCTGAACTGCGTGGCTATGGGCATCGGCGTTGCCGACGATATCGACCACCTGGGCAACCGCCGTCTGCGCTGCGTGGGCGAGCTGCTGCAGAACCAGTTCCGCATCGGCTTCAGCCGTCTGGACCGTGTCATCCGTGAGCGTATGACCGTTCAGGACCTGGATGCTGTCACGCCTCAGAGCCTGATCAACATCCGTCCCGTC
>JAZONA010000058.1:0-8642 GCA_045654265.1 Faecousia sp. | reverse complement strand
GGCAAGGGCGTGACCTTCGGTATCAAGGTTTCCCACTCCCACAGACGTTCCAACCGTGCATGGAAGCCCAACGTCAAGCGCGTCAAGGCTGTCGTTAACGGTACTCCCTGCCATGTGTACGCTTGTACCAGATGCCTCCGTTCCAATAAGGTTGAGCGCGCAGTTTGATACTTGCACAAATTACGGCATCGCCATTGGCGATGCCGTTTTTTCATACTTTTCAATCCAAGGCATAAATACGCCCCTCTGCGGAAGCAGAGGGGCGATGTAATGATATGCTTAGTCCTTCTTCTTCAGAATCAGGAAGATTGCAACAGCACCTGCAGCAACCACGACCACAGCAACGACAATACCGATGATCAGACCGGTGTTGGAACCGCTATCATTGTCGGAAGCACCGATGGTATCGGTGGGAGCGTTGGTGGAAGGCTCGGTAGGAGCCTGAGTGGTGGGCTGAGTGGGCTGAGTGGTGGGCTGCTCGGGCTCGCTGGGAGCAACAGGCAGCTCAATAGCCTCGTAAGAGACCTTGGGGTTGGTGGGATCGGTCACATCCAGCCACAGATCCTTACCGACTTCGACAGCAATGTCGGGAGTCTGGGAGGAACCGTCGTTGATGATGATGCCGTTGAAGAAGCCGGGAACCTCCAGGGTGTACCAGCCATCATCGCCCTTGGTCATAGCCTCGCCGGGCCAGGACTCGTAGACGTTGGTGGGACCGTCGCCCCAAGCCCAAACCAGAGCCTGCGTCCAAGCTTCGGGAACAGCAGCGTGAACGGTAACGGTGTCAGCCTCAGGAGCCTTATCTTCCTCAGGAGGAGTGTAGCCCTCGGGAGCCTTCTCAGTCACGGTAACAGCCAGCTTGCCCTCTGCGTCAGCATCGCCCAGGACAATCCACTGCTCCTTGCCGGAGCCGTTGATGTCCACAGTCTGGGTGCCGGTAGAGGTGGAAACCAGGAAGTTCTTGTAGGACACGGGAACCTTGATGGTGTACCAGCCAGACTCCTTAGTCATACCAGCGCCGGGCCACTCAGCATAGGCATTGTTCTGGTTGTCGTCCCAGGCCCAGACAGAGCAGTTGTGCCAGTCACCGGGAGTAGCAACGTGGATGGTGTAGAAGCACTCGTCATAAGAAGGGATCTTAGCGGTGTTCTGCTTGGTGTACTTGATGTCAGCAGAGTTGTCGGAGCCGACGGTGATCCATACGGCGCCATCCTCGAACTCGCCCCAATCCAGCTCCAGGTCAGCAGTCTGAGCGCTGCCGTTGTTAACGATAACATTGATCATATCAAAGTTAACGTAGCCAACATACCAGCCGTCCTCCAGCTTCACCATACCGGTGCCGGGCCAAGAGGCCAGGGCGTTGCCGTCCATGTCCCAAGCATACAGATTGGCATTGGTCCAATCGCCGGGAACCTTAACGACAACGGGGATCATGTCGTCCTGTGCAGCCATAGCAGGGACGCAGAAAGCGGCCAGGCAAGCGATGACGCACAGCAGTGCAAACAGTCGTTTCATTTGATTACCTCCAAATTATTTTTTAGGCATTGATTATTATATCACACGAATTCCAAAAAGGCTAGTTGCCATACCATACCAATATTACATGAAAATCTTGTCTAATTTACCGATAAATTTAGCGGCGTAACCGATCGGTTACGCCGCTGTTGGATATTTAAGAATTAAACAAGGTGCTGTTTTCCATGGGAACGTGATAGCAGAAGCCGTTATAATTCAGGCTCTGTTCATCAGTGATCGGCACATCGCAAAGATTCATACCAACTACGAAAAGCACACCAAGGCCGTCCATAAGATAGCCACATTCACCGCCGCCCTTGGTATCCGTCTTAACCTCGCAATTACCCGCAATGCTTGTGCTCAGAGAGAAACTCTCAAAGGCAATATCCGGTCTGGAATATTTCTTTTTCATATTATTCCCTCCTCACAGAATTTGCAAGCGCCGGCAAGTTCCCCTAATACTCCGGTTGTAAAACGGATCACTTGTCCTGCCTCTATGGCTTGCATATAAGGCACATCTTTTCCTTTGCCTACTTATTAGTTCCAGTATAGCATAATACACATTGACCAGAATGTCAACAACTTTTTTCTCAAAATGTCAAAGTAGATATTTTTTTCTTATTGTCCTAAGCAAAAATCCATTCGCAGTAGAATCACGCAATATATTGTGCAGAAAAATTCGCTATTCACGGCTTATAAACTTGATGAATCACAACCATAATGCCATTACACAATACTTTATCCTAATTTCTATTTACCATTTGTTGTAATTGCAATCTTTCTTGCCATAGGAACTCTACATACATTCTTCGATTTACACTTCGTAATACAGCATCATAGCCTCATAAGGACGCAGGCAATCTGCGGTATCGGAATAATTGGAGAGCAGGGACTTTGCATTCTTGAATGCTTCAGGAATTGCGAACTTCTGCTCCGCACCGCTGAAGTTACACACCACCAGCAGGTGAGCATTCTCCGTATCCCGGGTGTATGCAAAGATTGCCTCATCCTCAGGACACAGCAGCGTGAAACTGCCGTCACGGATCACATCATAGCTCTTGCGAATGGAAATCAGCTTCTGATAGTGATAGAACACAGAATTCTCGTCAGCCAGAGCGGCTTCTGCGTTGATTTCCGTGTAGTTGGGGTTCACGGTCAGCCAAGGCTCACCGGTGGTGAAGCCGGCGTTCTCCCCTGCCGTCCACTGCATGGGGGTACGGGCATTGTCACGACCACGCTTCCAGATAGACTCCATGACGGACTCAGGGCTGTAGCCCTCAGCGGTGCGATCACGGAACAGATTGTGAATTTCCACGTCCACATACTTCTCCAGAGGCAGCTTGATGTTGGTCATACCCAACTCCTCGCCCTGGAAGATATAGGGGGTGCCCTGCATACCGTGAAGCATGGTAGCCAGCATCTTGGCAGACTCCACACGGTATTCCTTGTCATTGCCCCAACGGGATACGATTCTGGGCAGGTCATGGTTATTGAAGAACAAACTGTTCCAGCCCTCCCCTGCCAGATCCTGCTGCCAGCGGCGCAGGCAATCCTTCAGCTTCACCAGCTCCAGAGGGGCAAAATCCCACTTCTGCCAGGTGGTCTGATCCAGACACATATGCTCAAACTGGAACACCATGCTCAGCTCGCTGCCGTCGGGGTTGCTGTACAGCTTTGCCCGCTCCACATTAGCACCCCAAGCCTCACCCACGGTAACCAAGCCTTCCTCGCAGAAAGCATTGGCGGACAGTTCACGCAGGTAGGGATGGAGCATGGGGCCATTGGAAGTGATCTTGTCATCCGGCACTTTGGCAATCTGGTCGATAACGTCCAGCCGGAAACCTTCCACGCCCTTTTCCACCCAGAAGCGGATGAAGCCATACAAACCCTCACGAACCTTGGGATTATCCCAATTCATATCAGGCTGCTGGGGTACAAACTGGTGGAAATACCACTGTCCCAGCTTGGGAACGTACGTCCATGCAGGGCCACCGAACACAGAATTCATATCGTTGGGAGGGGTATTGGCATCGCCGTCACGCCAGATGAAGTAATCGTGATAGGGGTTATCCTTACCCTTCAGCGCCTCTTGGAACCAGATGTGCTGATCGGAGCAATGGTTCAAAACCAAGTCCATAATAATGGAAATTCCCCGTTTTTTAGCTTCCGAAATCAGGTTTTCCATGTCTTCCAGAGTGCCGAACATGGGATCGATGGCGCAATAATCGGACACGTCATAGCCATTGTCCACCTGAGGAGATGCGCACACCGGGGACAGCCAAATGCCGTCGATTCCTAGCTTTTCCAGATAGTCCAGCCGGGAGATAACGCCCTTCAGGTCACCGATACCGCTGCCGGTGGTGTCCTGAAAGCTCTTGGGATAAATCTGATAGAATACTGCGGACTGCCACCAGCCGCGCTTGGTCTTATCCAGCATGGTATTACTCCTTCTCAATGGCTTCAAACACACGGAGCATCTCGCCGACACTCCAAGCCTGACCGAAACAGCCCTTGCTCTCGGTGGGGAAATCGCCCTCGTAGATCTCAGGCAGCTGACCGGCGCAGCACTCCCGGAGCATGGGCTCCAGAGCATCCAGCTGGGCACGGACGTAGGAAGCAGCTTCCTTGCCGTGGGTCTTCAGGTAAGCCATATAATATGCGCCCATGGGGAACACCCAAGTGGTACCCTGATGGTAGGCCATGTCACGCTCCACCATGGAGCCGCCATAATGGGGATGGTACTCAGCATCCTCAGGACTCAAGGTACGCAGGCCGCAGGGAGTATACAGGTGGCGGCGAACCGCATCCACCACATTCTTCTCCTGCTCAGCACTCAGCATGGTAAAGGGCATAGAAACCGCCCAGATCTGGTTGCAACGCAGCTGCTCGTCAGCCTTGGTGCCAGAGATGACGTCCTTCAGGTAGCCCTTATCTTCCATGTAGAAGTTCTTGATGAAGGACTCCTTCACCTGCTCAGCCAGCTGACCATAAGGCTTGCCGTCGGCGCCGGTGATGCCAGAGAAAATCTCCATGATCTTCAGGGCGTTGTACCAATAGGCGTTGATCTCAACGGGCTTACCGTGACGGGGCGTGGGCAGGATGCCGTTAACGCAAACGTCCATCCAAGTCACCTGATCCAGACCGCCGCCGGCACGAATCAGGCCGTCGGTATCCATGGAAATGGAATGATCGGTGCCCTTCTTGTAGTTGGCCACGATCCGCTCCATCACCGGCCATGCCTCCACCACGAAGGCATCGTCGGCGGTGCGGCGATGATACTGCCAAACCGCATCGATCAGCAGCAGAGCGGCATCCACAGTGTTATACATGGGCTTGGACTCGCCCTCGGGGAACAGATTGGGCACCAGGCCATTGCGCTCGTAGGCAAGGAAGGTGCGCAGAATGCTCTTGGCATCCTCAAAACGTCCGGTAGACAGAGTGCAACCGGGCAGAGAAATCATAGTGTCACGGCCCCAGTCGCTGAACAGCGGGTAGCCAGCCAGCAGAGTCTTGCCGTTGGTGGAATCCCGACGGGCAATATAAGCATCCGCCGCCAGAACCAACTGCTGTGCCAGCGGATCCTGCAGGCCAGCAGCCTGAATCATGGATTCCTGACGGGCATAGTGATCGGCAACCAGCTTCTCACCGGTAACATCAGTTTCTTCCATGCTGAACACCAGTTCAAAGGTCACAGTCTCGCCGGGAGCGATTTCCTTGACAGTTTCACAGCAGGCGCAAGCCATGCCAGCATCGGGGCGGCCATCCTTGGCATCCTCGGGGTAAGCCAGGGTCTGCCAAACGGGTGCGATCTCCTTCAGTCCGGCATCGGAGCGAACGTAGAGAGTATAACCATCGGAGTTGATGACACCATTATCGTAAGTAAAGTCCTTCTCTTCCTCAATGATGTTCTCACGGGGAACAAACTTCAGGAAAGGACGGATATTCAGCTTGCAGGGCTTACCGGACTGATTCTCGATGCTGTACAGCACGGCAACGGTATTCTTCTCCTGCTCCATGACGAAGCGGCGCTTCACCTGCACGCCCCAAACGTCATAAGTCCAGCAAGGCAGGCCATCATAGCTGAAGCTGGCCAGATTTTTGTAACCTTCCTCAGGAACAGAATCATCGCCAAATTCCTGGGTAGACAGATACAATTCCTTATCACCAATGGTCAGGATCTCCTGCATACGATGTACCATATTAATACGCACATTGGGAGCCTTTACAGCAGCCACCAGTACGCCCTGATCACAACGATGCACCGAGTAACCACCGGTAACGGAGCTATAGCCGCCCAGACCGTTGGTCAGCAGGAAAGTATTCTCCTGCGCACGGGTAATGGTGCGCATATCCTGTTTACCATAAACAAATCGCATGAAAGTTTCCTCCTGTAAAATGGGTTCCGTACGCCAATCTGACGCAGAACATATCATTTCAATTATATCGTATTTCCCTGCCCTCGTCAATGTCCAAGGGCGTACATTTCTTGTAATTTTTCACAGTTACAAAGAAACGCTCTGCCGTGGCAGAGCGTTCCCTTTACTGTTCCAATTTTTCCTTGAGATTCTCTGAGATCTGACTGAGGCACTGATAAAAGACCTCCCGCTGTTCATCGGTAAGACCCTCTCCACCAGCACTGACCCAGGATTCGATCATCGGTTCCATTTGTTTGGCAACTGCCACACCGGCGTCGCTAAGCCGCAGAACTGCACGGTAGCTCTTTCCGCTGCTGGGTTCAATATACCCCTTCTCCCGCAGATCCGCAACTGTCCGGGAAATGGTCGCCTTATCCTCGCAGCACAGATTGCAAAGTTGCGTAGCTGTCAGCCCTTCGGGGCAATTATGGAGGTTAAACAAACAGGAAACATGGATTCCCTTCAGTCCCAGCTCCGTCATCTGATAATTCTTGATGCGCTGCAAATATTTATAGCAAACGGTAATCCCGCTCATAAATTCTTGAAACCGACGAATCACAATCATCTCTCCCCATTTGTCGTATTGGGAATACTATAACACACGACAGTTGTTTTTTCAACTAAATTCCACAAATCATTCTTGTATGAGCGCTGCCGTATAATCCCCCAAACACCCGTCGAATATTTTTCCAGTAATCAGATCCATTTTACCGGCATACTCCGGAATCCTGATAACCCCTTCGCGTCCATGGAACAAAATCGTCAATTCGCCCCGGCGGATCATCACCAATCCGCTACGATCATCCGCCGTCTGCCAATCCGGATCACCTTCTGTCAACATCGGGTATGCTTTTCGTAATGCGATCAATTTCTTATAATATTCCAGCATCTGCAAATCCTGGCGTTTCGGATCCCACAGCATACCCCGACGGCAATCCGGGTCAGCACCACCGGTCATAGCCACCTCATCGCCATAATAAATGAAGGGCATTCCGGGCAGGAGCATCTGCATCGCCGCCAAAAGGCGGAGCTTTCGCTTATCCTCTCCACATTGATGCAGGGCCCGAGGTGTGTCGTGACTGCCGATTAGATTCCACAACACGTTTTGGCAGGAATTGTTGAGATTTCCACGCAAAAATCCCAGTTCATTCAAAAACTCCGTGGCAGAAATATCTTCTTTCGCAACAAAATCCATTGCGGCATTCAAGAACGGATAGTTCATCACACTGTCCCAAGTGTCGCCCTGAAGGAAATCCGCCGCATAATGCCAAACCTCGCCGACAATCAGCGCATCCGGGAACTCAGCCTTAACTGCCATGCGGAATTTATGCCAGAACCAATGGGATACTTCGTCACCCACGTCCAGCCGTAAGCCATCAATTTTTGCCGTTCTTAGCCAATACAGCGCCACATCAATGAAATAAGCAGCCACCTCCGGATTATCCAGATTCAGTTTAGGCATACCGCCAAAATAGGCAAAACTTTTATAATTAGGCTTGGTGAAGAAGGTCTTGGGGCGTACCGGCTTACCATCGCAGTAATACCAATCCCGGTAAGGGGATGATTCCCAATTTTCCTCCAAATCACGGAAAGCAAAGAATTCCGGTGCAGTGTGGTTGAACACACCATCCAACATAACGCGCATACCCATGCCGTGGGCTTTCTCCACCAGCGCAATCAAATCTTCCGTTGTACCAAAATCCGGGTCGATCTGATAATAATCGATGGTGTCATATTTATGTGTGGACTTGGACTTGAAGATGGGGGTCATATACACCACATCCACACCCAATTCCTTCAAATAGGGTAGCTTTTCCGTCAGGCCCTGCAGATTACCCCGGAGGTCAGCCACACGATCCATAGGTGTTTTATACCAGAGCTTGTCGTCCACATGATGTGTGGTAGCAAAACGTGCCGGAAAAATCTGATACAGTACTTTATTTTCAGCCCACTTTGGTACACGAAAACGCTCAACCTCACGCAAATTTTGAGGACAGTCAAACATTCTGTCAATATCATCGGGCTTCTTAGTCAAAAAACGGCAGTTGCTGAAATAAATCCGTTCCCCATCACGCCCTACCAGTTCAAAGAAATACCGCAAACAGACAACATCAATTTCAATTTCCAGCTCATAGTAATCATGGGTTCCATCCTGCGCAACCTTGCGCATATCGCAAACCTTGCGGGTATTCAAAAACTTCAAAGGAATATACTTATCCTGATAATGCATTCGAACTTGCATCATATCATCTCTTCCGGTTTGCAAACGGAAAAGAAACCGACCAGGTACCAGACAGTAACAATAGCGGCTATCCGCCATATGAGCAATTGCACCTAGGTTCATAAAATTCTACCCCTTCCGTAGATTATAGAATAAGTATCTCATAAAATCAGAAACCGGTCAATAAAAATTATAATATTTATAAAAAATCAGGAGGGTCTTGCGATCCTCCCGGTGTTTTGCATTGTAGGGGCGGTCATTGACCGCCCCTACGGGTTTAGATTACTTTGCGAAGTAGATAGCAGCGTAGTAGCCGTAGACAGCGATGGCAGCGGCCAGAGGCGTAGATGCTGCCTGGTTGCCACAGTAAGAGCCCAGGCTATAGGGCAGGATACCGGTGCAGTAGGTGTTGCCGTCGGCTGCGGTGTAAACGCCGCAGGCGTACAGAGCGCTGTCGATCTCCTTAGCCGCAATGCCGCTGATGGTGGCAC
>JAZONA010000057.1:0-89425 GCA_045654265.1 Faecousia sp. | reverse complement strand
ACTAAACCAGTATGTTTATTTCTTCAATAATCACCGGCCAGCTGCCGCCTTGGGCTACAAAAGCCCAGTTCAGTACAAGACCGAACTGGGCTTCGTGTAATTATGCTTTTTTAGTGTCTACTTTTTCTTGACAAGTGCAGCTTGCACTGCTCCGGGCTGCTTTTATTTTTCCTCAAGCTGTTGGATCATGGAGGTTTTCTTGTAATAGGTACGGATGTAATCCGTAAAGGAAATCAGCAGAAAAATGCCATCCACGATTACAATGGTACAAATAACCGTTTTGTTCAAATCAGGCAGAAGCACCAGAAGAATCAGGCTGATAAAAAGAATGGTGGTGCTGATCTTACCGGTGATCAGGGCGCCGGTGAGCATTTTGCCTTTGCGCAGGGTGAAGATTCCGGCGATGAGCTGGAAGCTTTCCTTCAGTACAAAAAGACCTACCACGATCCACAGCGGCAAGTACTGATACCGGATGCTCAGGCAAAGGATCAGGGTGAACTGCGTCACTTTGTCTGCCAAGGGGTCCAGGATTTTGCCCACGGTGGAAATCATATTGAAATGCCGGGCAATCTTGCCGTCGATCATGTCAGTCAGGCAGGATACCGCCAGAATACCGCCTGCAATATAGTAATGTACCGGCTCTGTTGCCCGCAGGTAGATCACCACATACACCGGGATCAGAAGCAGGCGGAACAAACTGAGCATATTAGGAATTGTGAAAATGTCTTTCTTCCAGTCTTTGATAATCATCGGTCGATCCTCCAGTGGACGTGCCACCGCATAATGGAATATTATAGTTTAATTCATAAATGGAATCAAGGGAAAATTACCCAATTTTAAAAAAGTTTTTTGATATTTCAACGTTTGTTAATATTTGTTGCCAGTGGATAGTGGAGCGCCAGGTGTTTCCATGTTATCTTATCCAGCTCGCCGGTTTGGGGGAGGGACGTCATTTCCTGAAAAGCTGCAAGGGATAGGGAAGTGGCTTCATCCAATATCCCGGATTGGCTGGGCTGGGATATGCTGGCGTAGGCTTCGGAAAGTACCATTAAAATCGCTTGGACCAGATATATGTTGGGATTTTCTTCCCCACGACGGATCACCTGACCGGGCTGCAGGAGAATGTGCAGCGGTTCTGCCTGGTCGATACGGATCAGGGCAGGCTCATAAGCTGCCACTATGGCATCCCAAGTGTCCTGATCGGCAACGCCGGTGACGGGCAGGCCGTTATTGCGCTGGAAGGTAGATACAGCGGTTGTAGTCTGGTTGCCGTAAATACCGTCGGGAATAAGCGGCGGCTGTTGGGGATCGTCCTGGGCGATGACCCGGATCATGGTTTGCAAGCTGCGGATGGGCTGTGCAACAAAGGATTCCGGGGGTCTCATCGGATCACCTCCTGCTTAATGGGATCCTGCCCACCTATGGCAAGATCCATACCGGGAAATTGGGTCATTGTTGTGGATCGGGAATATCGCTGCCGGTTTGCGCCGGTATTGCGCCCTGCAGCCGGGAAAATTTCCGGGTCACGCAGTGAGGTGTTTTCAATGCCGGAATACTGATCGTAGATCTCTTCCCAAGTGTCTGCATTGACCACACCGGTTTCCGGTAAACCAAAATACCGTTGTGCTGCCAAGACGGATTCCTTGGTCTGCTTTCCGAATACCCCATCCACCGCAAGAGGTGGGATTTGTGGGATGTATTCGGAAAGCACCGCCAGCATGTACTGCAAATGGCGCACTTTTTCGCCGGTACTGCCTTCTCTGGGAGAATTGGGGTACTCCCAAGAGATGGAATAGAACCGCTGTCCCTGACTGCGAAGCTCCGCCAGATCTGTCACCGCTGTGTACAGCCGCACAAGGGCGTACCAAGTTGCTTTGCCAACGATTCCGTCAACGTCCAGATTGAATATTTCCTGGAATTTTCGTACGGATGCCTCGGTGCGGCTGCCAAAAATGCCATCCACCGGGGAGATTTTGGGAATGGCGGGGTAATTTTGGGAAATTCGGTTCAGTTCCACCTGAATGACCACCACATTCGGCCCGGAGGAACCCCGGCGAAGGGGTGTCCCGGGATAGGAGGAGGTGTTCCCACGGATGGGCGCATTGGGGACGATTTCCACGTTTCCATAGTAGCTTCGCAGGATCTGAGGTGTGGTGTAGCCTTGTCGGGCCAGATTTTGGCTGCCCCATTGGCTTAAGCCTTCGCAGGTGACGGTGGTACCATTGCAAAATTTCGCTGCGAGCGGTTCCACAAACCCCGGTCTGCGCAGATAATCGTTAAATAGCTCATCCACGATTCGGGATACATTGTCGAAAAAACTCCGGCCGTTGACAAATGCCTGGTCGATGGCGGTGGAGCTGGTGATGTCGAAATCATAGCCCCGGCTGCGGTAAAATTCCGTGTATACCCGGTTCAGGGCAAAGGATACGATAGCGTAGATATTGGCTCTCAGGGCGGCTTCATCCCATGTGGGGTAGATCTCGCTGGAGGCAACGTTTTTTATATAGTCTGAAAAAGGAACAGTTACATTTGCGGCATTGGAATCAGGAGAGCCAAGATGTACGGTGATCCGCTGTGGAACAAAGGGGATAACGGTGGGCATAGGTCACCTCCTATAGATTTTGCTCCGGTGTGGTGAAGATTTCCTTGTCGCCCCAGTCATCGGGAAGCTCCGACAAGGGGATCATTTCCAGGTTTTGATTGGTAATCACACCGGCAAAAACTTGCAGATCTTCATTTTCGATTTGCAGATAGTTTCGCAGTCGTGCATACAGATTTACCCGGGCGAATGGCAATTCCCCGGGATCGGGGGATTGGCTTTCGGCAGCATCCGGAACAGGGACGGCGATGGGCTCAATGCGACCGCTGCGGTCTGTTAGCCGCATGGCGATGGCGGTGCCGTCGAGGGCGGTTACGGTGATCGCCACGTCTTTCAGGGGAATCCGGGCATTGCTGGTGTAGGCGTTGACCTGAATATATCCTGTGGATGGCAAAATGATCCCTCCTTTCAGGGTTCTGTTCATGTTATGCTACCTCGGTCTACATTGTGACTGGCAGCATATAATGTTGCGAAAGGTTGTGATGGATATGTGTGCCATAGCCGGTGTGATCGGGCTGGAAATTACAGAGGAGATCTTGGATAAAATGCTGCAAACCATGGCTCGCCGAGGGCCTGACGGACGTGGGATTTATCGGCAGGAGGATTGGGCGATGCTCCACACACGGCTGGCGATCATTGATCCTGCAGGTGGGGCTCAGCCTATGATACTGGACTGGGCAGGGGAACGGTACATTCTAACGTATAATGGAGAATTATATAATACGGAGGAAATCCGCCGTGAATTGGAAGCACTTGGGCATGCGTTCCAGGGTCATTCGGATACGGAGGTCGTTCTCCACGCCTATGTACAATGGGGCGCTGAATCCGTGGAACGGATGAATGGAATTTTTGCTTTTTCTCTGTGGGAGGAACGGGGTAAACGGCTGTTTTTGGCACGGGATCGAATCGGCGTGAAACCGCTTTTTTATACCCAGATCCCTAAAGGATTGATTTTTGCCTCAGAAATCAAGACCATACTTGCCCATCCTGCCATCAAGCCACGGCTGGATCGGGAAGGGGTGGCGCAGATTTTGTTGCTTGGCCCCGGGCGTATTCCCGGCTCCGGTGTTTTTCGGGGAATCCACGAACTGGAACCGGGGTGCAGAGCATTTTACTCGGATGGTAAGCTGTCCATTGATCGGTATTGGAAATTGCAAGATCGGCCACATGAGGACTCCTTTGGGGAAACGGCGGAAAAGGTACGCTGGCTGGTCATGGATGCCATTGGGCGGCAGACGGTTTCGGATGTGCCTTTGGGTTGTTTTCTTTCCGGTGGTCTGGACAGTAGTATTATCAGTGCTGTTTGTGCGGAGAAAATGCCGGGGATTGATACGTTTTCCGTGGATTATCTGGGAAATGACCAATATTTTATACCCGGAAAGTTTCAGCCCAATGCAGATGGGGAGTATATCAATCTCATGCAAAGAACCATTGGAAGTCGCCACCATTGGAGTATTTTACAGCCCCATGAGCTGGCACAAGCTCTGGCTGATGCAACACTTGCGCGGGATCTGCCCGGAATGGGAGATGTGGACTTCTCGCTGCTGCTGTTTTGTGGAGAGATCCGAAATCAGGTGAAGGTGGCGCTGTCCGGAGAATGTGCAGATGAAATATTCGGCGGATACCCCTGGTATCGGGATCCCCAGGTGCGCAACTGTGACGGCTTCCCCTGGGCACAAAATACGGCTCAGCGGCTGGAATTGGCGAACCCGGAACTTTGCCTTTTGGCGGACTTTGTTGAGGATCAATACCAAACCACACTGGGGCAATGTGATATTCTGCCCAAAACAGATCCACTTGAAAAGCGTATGAAGGAAATGGTGAACTTAAATTTCCGATGGTTCATGCAAACCCTGCTGGATCGCAAGGACAGAATGAGTATGTATCAGGGGTTGGAGGTGCGTGTTCCGTTTTGTGATTATCGGATTGCAGAATATTTGTATGGTGTTCCCTGGTCGTTCAAGGATTATCAGGGTAGAGAAAAAGGTCTGCTGCGGTATGCCATGCGTGGGATCCTTCCGGAAAAAGTGCTGTATCGGAAAAAAAGTCCGTACCCCAAGACTTATCATCCGGAATATACTCGCCTCATTCGCAGTAGGTTGGAAACGCTTCTGGAGCAGGATGCGCCGCTGTTTTGGCTCATTTCCAAGGAGAAAATGCAGGAGTATCTGATGCAGGAGCAGACCTGGCCCTGGTATGGTCAGCTGATGACATTGCCACAGACTATGGCCTATTTCCTGCAGGTGAATTTTTGGTTGGAAAAATATGAAATAGATGTATGTTAGGTAGGAAAATCCGTTGACGAACCGATTTCGGTGTGGTAAAATAAAACCGCACTTAACCCCGGCGTTGTGCCGGGTCTGCATAAATTTACGGAATACTAAAGAGGTAAAGTATGAGAAAAACAAAAATCATCTGCACCATCGGCCCCGCCAGCGAAAATGAGCAGGTTTTGACCCAAATGTGCAAGGCGGGCATGAATGTTGCCCGACTGAATTTCTCCCACGGCAGCCACGAGGAGCATGAGAAGAAGATCGCTCTGATCAAGTCCGTTCGTGAGAAGCTGGAGATGCCCATTGCCATCATGTTGGATACCAAGGGCCCCGAGTACCGCATTGGCACCTTCGCTGAGGGCGTTGTGGAAGTGGAAGCCGGCGATACCTTTACCTTTACTACGGATGAGGTTGACGGCGATAAGACCCGTGTCAGCGTCAACTATAAGGATTTGATCAAGAACCTGTCCATTGGCGACCGGATTCTGGTGTGCAACGGTCTGGTTATTTTCGAGGTTGTTGACCTGAAGAAGCATGATGCTATCTGCCGTGTTGTGGTTGGTGGCATCCTGAGCAACCGCAAGAGTATGAGCTTCCCCAATAAGGTCATGCCCGGTCCGTTCCTTTCTGAGCAGGATAAGTCTGACCTGCTGTTCGGTATTCAGCACGATGTGGACTTTGTGGCAGCTTCCTTTGTTTCTACCAAGAATGATGTGATGGAACTGCGTGATTTCCTGGATGCCAACGGTGGTAAGGAAATTGACATCATCGCCAAGATCGAAAATCGTTCCGGTGTGGATAACGTGGAAGAGATCTGCGAGGTCTGCGATGGCATCATGATCGCCCGTGGCGACCTGGGCGTGGAAATTCCCTTCGTGGAGGTTCCCTCCATCCAGAAGCTGCTGAACGGCAAGTGCCTTATGCTGGGCAAGCGTGTGATCACCGCCACCGAAATGCTGGAGTCCATGATCTACAATCCCCGTCCCACCCGTGCTGAGATCTCCGACGTAGCCAACGCCGTTTACGACGGCAGCTCCGCTATCATGCTCTCCGGTGAGTCTGCTGCCGGTAAGTATCCTGTTGAGGCTGTTCGTAACATGGCTCAGATCGCTGAGTTCACCGAGCAGCAGACCAGCTACCGCCAGCGGTTCCTGACCTCTGAGTTCAAGATTCAGAGTAATCTGGATGCTATTTCCCACGCTACCTGCGCCATGGCCATTGACGTGAATGCCAAGGGCATTGTGGTTTGTTCTGTGTCCGGTAAGACTGCTATGATGGTCAGCCGTTTCCGTAGCCCCGTGGACATCATTGGTATGACCACCATTCCCAAGGTATGGCGCAAGCTGGGCCTGAGTTGGGGCGTTACCCCCGTTCTGACGGATGAGTTCCCCACCATGGACGTTATGTTCTACTATGCTATGAACAGCGCCCGGAAGTATCTGCCCGTGAAGCGTGGCGACAATGTGGTTCTCACCGGCGGCCCCATCAACGGCAAGTCCGGCAACACCAACACCATTAAGGTCGAACAGATCTAAAAGGAATCCCCCGTGCTTGTAGCACGGGGGATTTTGTTATAGAAGCATATCCAAAAGCTCTGCAGGAGAGTGAACAATGGCCTTTGCGCCGGCCTTTTCCATATCTTCAACGGTGCCGTAGCCCCAGGCAACGCCGATGGTGGGGATGCCGTGTTCGGCGGCACCCAGCACATCGTATGCGGTATCACCGACCATAATGGAATTGGAAGCATCGTCGGTGCGCTCCAGCAGATAGGCGATGACCTTGTCCTTGCTGTCCCGGGTGTCATCCATGCTGGCACCGCAGATCATATGAAAGTAGGGGGCAAGCTGGAATTTTTCCAGAATTGCAGTGGCCATCTCTTCCGGCTTGGCGGTAGCGACGTATAGGGTGTGTCCTGTATCCCGGAGTGCAGCCAGGAGGGCATGGATACCGGGGTAGGGGGTGTTTTCAAACATACCCGTGGGGACGTAGCGCTTACGGTAGATGGCTACTGCTTCTTCCGCATCCTCAGGTTTTACACCGAAACGGATAAAGCTGTCACGCAGGGGCGGGCCTACAAATACCCGCAGTTCCTCCCGAGGCGGTACCGGCAGATCGAAATGCTTCAGCGCCGGGATCACGCAATTGATAATGCCTTCGCCGGAATCGGTGAGGGTACCGTCCAAATCAAATAAAATCGTTTTCTTAGCCATAATTCTCCTTAAGGAAGCAAAGTGATATGGATGTCCTTACGCAGTGCCTTTTTGAAGATCATGCGCCAGGTGATTTGCTCGGCGGGGGTGTAGCGCAGAGAGGAAGTGGCAAAGTGACCGGCGGAGGGAGTCTTGCCCGAATCTGGGATGGTACCCTCATAGGGATCACCGGGATCGCAGTCTACTACTCGGAAAAGCTCCTGACTGATGGGAGGCATCAAGGAAAAGGTCAGCCGGGTGTAGCAGCAAGGGTGGTTGCTCAGGAAGTTGGGATCCAGCGCTTCCCGGGTCTGGGAGATCACAGTCAGTTCGTGGGTCAAGCCGGTACCGGGATGGGTGAATTGTACCGATTCTCCAGCTCTGGGAGCAACAAAGCGATCACCGGGAACCTGCGCCGGTGCTGCGGACAGCCGAAGTTCCATATTTCGGATGGGGGGATTCTTGCCTTTACGCAGGAAGCACTCCCGGCGGAGCAGATAGCCCTTTTCCATGTCCAGACCGTAATGTTCCAGTACACGGCGTTGATGCCAGTTGTTCTCCGTTTCCGGGTTCCAATAAAGTGTATAGCTTTTCCGAAGGGGAGTAGGCTTGCCATTGACGCTCAATGCACCGGTAGCCTGTACAGACAGGGGATCATCCAAGGTGCGCATCATTTGCTGTTCGATGGAAAGGTTGGTTTTATGAGCCCATTTTTCCACAAAAGATGCTATTTGGTCGCCGGAAACTTCCAAATAGGAATCCACAACAATGCCGTTTTCACACAGATAGATGGCAGGCACGCACCAATTTTCTCCATTCCAGCGGAAGGTGCGGTTCAGCGGCATTTCCTTGCCGGCCTTGCCTGCTTCGCAGTAATCGGCAAAGGCGGTGCCGAAGCCTACCTCCCATTTTGGGGTACCGGGACGGATGGGGCACCACTCAAAATAATCCGGGTGCAGGGGCAAAGAATTATAGTCGAAGTTTGCCTGCAGGTCGTGGATGTAACCGTAGACATCCCGGATCACCGGGGGGTGATAAGTATTCTCCAGAGCCCGGAGGATGGAGCGGGTTTTCATGCCCACGGGAACGGCTGCCACCTTCTTTTGGAAGAGGGAACGGCTCCATTGATAGCTGCCGGCGATGAGGGTTACATCCTTGCATTGACGCATCAGCTCGATGAAATCCAGCAGGTTCTTAGCCACAGGATGGACACAGTCGCCGGGAGTAGCCGCAGGATCGACGGCGAAAACAAAATCACCGAAGCCGGTGACCTGGCAAAAATGGATGCCGTTGTCGCACCAGCCGAGGATTCTCGCACCGGCAGGGGTATAGACATTTTTGCTGGTTTCCGGGCCGCAGGTGATGCCCAGCGGCGAAATATCCAAACTGGAATTACGGAATTTTTGGTAAAGCAACATGAATGCTCACCGTCCTTTCGGTCAGTTCTGCATGGAAATAGTGGTTTGTTTGGCAAGGGGATAGGAGATGGGGTGATTGCCCTCCAGATCCTCTCGATGCATGGCAACGCCGGTTATGGCAGAGTTATCATAGGTAGTGTAATAGTAGATGCCCTGATCGGTATTGCAGCAGCAGGAATAGTGGGTGATCTCATTTTTGTCGCCGATACGCACACTGCCCCGGGGCATAGCCACAGAGGCTAAAATGTGGAAAAACTGGCTGACAGAAGAAATTTCGTCCGCTTCAGAAACAGAATTCAGCTTCACAAAGGCTGCTTTGACGAAGCGGGATGCGGAGGAGAAATCCCCCGGCAGACCAATGCCGCCCATGCCGTTGCTGTAGGGTTTTATATCAAACTCGGAGAAACGGTTTGTGGCCGGTTCCGGTGTGATATTCAGGTAATTTCGCAGATTGTAAAGGTGGTAGTCAAAGGGAGGATTGTTGGTCAGCACGCCTATGGGATTTTGGAAAATGCGCAAACCATCCGGCATGGGCTCCACGGTGATAGAGCCGGATTTGTCGGAAATGATCCAATGCAGCGGACTCAAAGGAAATGCTTCGCTGAAAGGAATGTTAACCAAATTGATCTTTTCTACGGCGTCCTGAGCATCGGCCAGGGTTTCGCATTGGCTTAGAATCCAAGGAATGAATTCAAAGGGGGCAATATTTACCTTGCTCGACTTGGCAGGTAAATAGGTGGCAATGCCGGGGAAGTTCAGTCCCGCCATGCTCAGTCCCTTTTCGTTGGTAGCTTCGTAGTACAGAGGGTAACCATCCACAACGGTGGCCATGCCTATCATAGCGTAGTGGGCAGTCATGGTATCTTGCGACCGAAAACGGAAAGGATGGTTTCGAGGCGTGATGGTGACCGATTCCTGATAGCTGTACTCCAAATCCAAATTTCTGCCGAAATAATGGCAGTATGTTCGGTAGGTAATCGCCGTACACATGTCGATCTCTCCCGAAAAAGGTTATTTCCTTTCCTAGTATACCACCGAAACCGCATTTTTACAATGGTTAACCGCAAAAAAATAAGAAACCTGCCGCAGTTTCCTGCGGCAGGTTGTACAATATACTACTCGGCAAGTTTGTATTGCAGAACAACATAGGAATCGTATGTCACCAAAATATAGGATAAATCCGGATATTCCTGAAGGGAGTATACATGCCAAGGAATTTCACTGCCGTTAGGAATGGTGCAAAGCAACTCCTCTGTGGCAAGCTGTCCCAAATCTTCCTCGGTGATTTTGTAGGTGTGCCTTTCACCGTCGACATCCAAGTAAAACTCACCAACCGCCATAACGGCTTCGTAATGAACGGCAGGTTTTTTGTTGGCTTTTTCGGGATCCAGCACGAGGAAATGATCACCGAACGTATACAGATAGTTGTCAATATAGACGGCGCGCTTGTAATCGTTGATGCCATTGAGTTCCACGTCCAGGATCGGGATCAGTTCGTAGCCGTCGAAGAACAGAAGCAGATAACGACTTGTGCTGTCGTTGTAATCGTCCAAACCAAGACCGATGAGGCGGTTCTCCCGGTCGATATAGTAGGATTTGTAGTCAGCGGAGAAGCCGCAGTGGCGCTGATACATACAATGGGATTCGATGCTGGATTCGCCCTCCCGGTAGATCTCAATTTTCAGGTCACTGAAGCTGTCGCCGTAGCCGATGCCCAGCAGAAATTCGTTTGTAAAATCCACCAGGGACATGGAGTAGCCGGGGATGGTGCCGGTATCCTTATAGGTGATGTTATCCACATCACTCAGGTCGAAGAAGAATACCGGATCCTGCAGCACCAAAGAGGTGCAGACATAGGCTTTGTCGCCGTCAAATCGGACGGACTGAACGGATTCCCCATCCGGGGCGAAATTTTTCACGGAGCCCCAAACTTCGCCATTACCCAGGAAAATGCAGTAAAGACTGGCGTTGCTGGGGATGCGCTCAAAGTAAGCGGAAGTGGTTTCGCCGTTGTTATTTTCGTGGATAATATTGCCGCCGGTGGTGGTAACGATCCGTAAAAAGCCGTTGTATTCATCCAGATTGTATTGATTGTTCACGGTGCCGGGAACTGCGAAAGTATCCTCCACACCCAAATCATAGTTCAACCGGGTGATTTCTGTCATGGGTGTCTGGTGGGTGGCGCCGCCGTCCTCCTGCGTGTGGGTATAGGCGCGGGTCAGGTAGATATTTTCTTTCGACATATAGACAACACCGGCGTAAGAAAGCAGGGCAGAGGAAGCCTGCACATTCAGTTGCTGACCATCCAGTCGGTGAATTACCGTGTACATGGCGGAGGCGGGATCGGTGGGAATGCAGATGTCCTGCATAGGCACAGATTCCATATCGCCGGGGTAGCCGTACTGGGGAACATAGGTGGATTCCTTGTCAAAATCCGGATTTCTCGGAACGTAGAAACGGGTCATCAGATAAAGCTGCCCGTCCACCATCCGGGAGGACAGATAGCTACCGGAAACATAGCGACAGCTGTACTCGATAATGTTGGCAGGATCGGTTACGTCCAGGTTGATCACCGCGACGTTGGCGGAGTTGTCTTCTTTGAAATAGCACCCACTGATAATGGTGATTTTAGTACAGTCTGCGGACAAATACATCTGCCGCTGCCCGTAATAATTGTGATTGACCTGCGGTGTGTCAATGAAACAGTAGGAACCTACTTCCTGAGAGTTTTCCCCTTCAATGGAGTATACGCTGAGAACCTCGTCCCGCAGGTAGAAGATATATTTGTCGCTGCGTTTGATCAGGTCGCCTTCAATAACGCCTTCCACCTGATTGTCGGTGATTTCTTCATACTTGCCTGCAACATCGGTAGTAGGTGCGCCGTTGGAATCCGGTGAGCCCATAGGTGCGCCGGGGGCAATCTCCGGTACCATATCCTCTAGAAAGGCATCCCCTTTGGTGCCACCAAGGCTTCCGAACAGTCTGTCGAAAAGGTTGCTATAGCTGGGGGAGCTGGTGATGGTAAGAGGTTTCAAGCTGCTGATGAGCTTGGCGTATTCGTGCGTGTTGTAGTCCGGCTCGGGTTGTGTTCTTTGAAACAGATCAGAGGGGGTGAACAGCACAGCACTGACGATCAAAACCAATGCCAGAGTGCAGCAGGTTGCGGTAATCCGACGCCTTTTTTTGCGGTTTTCCACTTCTCGTTTCGCTGCTTTTTCCATGATGGATTGGGTGCGTTCGTTATAGGTCTTCATAGGAAATTCCCTCCTTTATGAGTAATTCCTTCAGGGCTTGCTTGGCCCGGGTATGGAGGTTATATACCTGCTTCATGGACTTTCCGGTGATTCGGCTTACATCCTGCAAGGTAAAACCATCGAAGTATGTAAGCTGCAGAATTTGCCGGTACTGTTCGGGCAGATTTTGCATGCAGGCATATACCGTATTATTTCGTGCGCGCCTGAAATACACGGTTTCCAAATCAATGCCTGCCAAAACATTCTCCACATCCGAAAGAGGAACATCGCCTTTGCGCTTTCGCAGGTGGCTGATCGCCCGGTTGTGTGCGATGCGGTAAAGATAGGCCTTGAAGGAATCTTCATCGTTAAGCCGCTTTCCTTTGGTGATCAACGTTACGATGGTGTCCTCCATAATATCTTCCGCTTCCGTGGAATTTCCGACGATGCAGTAAATGTAGCGGATCAATGCATCGGAGTACAGCTTTACAAGCTGTTCCAGGGCATCCTCGCTGCCGTGAAGATAGCTTTTGTAGTACGCAAGTCCTGAATCAGACATACTTCTCACCTCCTATACCTATAACGCAGGAAAAGTTTATTTTGCTCACTAAAATCATAAAATTATTTCTGTTTTCTGTCAAGGAAAATGTTGACAATTGTGTTTTACGGTGCTATAGTCGAGAAAAACACAGAAAGGGGTATCCATGTGAGCCGGATTTGCACTAAGGATTATATCATGTTCGTTGCAAAAATGCCTTGGGCATCCAGCAGGCTTACATTGTTATACTCATTTTAAGGGGAATTAGAGTATTTTCAGTGCAAGCCGGAAACTTTTCCGCTTGCGCTTTTTTCTTTTTTGAGGTGTAAAATATGGAAAGTAAAGAGATTTTGGAGCAGTTTTACGGCAATTACGATGAGGATGGCCGCTTGTTGTCCCGGCATGGCTCAGTGGAGTTCTTGACCACTATGCGGTATGTGGAAAAGTATCTGCGTCCCGGTATGCGGGTGCTGGAGGTTGGTGCGGCTACCGGTCGGTATTCTCATCACATTGCCAGGATGGGCTATCGGGTGGATGCGGTGGATCTGGTTCAGCACAATGTTGAACTGTTCCGGCAGTATACCCAGCCGGGGGAAAATGTGACCATCTGCCAAGGCGATGCCCGTAAGCTTGCCTTTGAAGACAATACCTTTGATATTACCTTGGTGCTTGGGCCTATGTATCATTTATTTACGCAGGAAGATCAGCACCAGGCGCTGGCGGAGGCGATTCGTGTCACTAAGCCTGGTGGTGTGGTTTTTGCGGCGTATTGCGGCAATGAGGCAACGATCGTGCAGTTTGTTTTTCAGAGGGGAATGATTCGGGAGCCCCGCTACAGGGAATTGATCGATCCGGTGACCTTTAAGGCGAATTCCGATCCCAGTGAGCTGTTTCAGCTGTACCGCAAGGAGGACATCGATGCGCTGATGCAGGGATTCCCCACGAAGCGGTTGCATTATGTGGGTACTGATCTGGCGACCAATTATATGCGTGAAGCAGTGGATGCTATGGATGATGAGATATTTGATTTGTATTTGAGGTACCATTTTGCGGTGTGTGAGCGCCCGGATCTGGTGGGCGCATCTCATCATATTTTGGATGTTTTCAGAAAGGAAGAGAATTCATGAACCATATCGGAACTAAGACAATTTGGACGGAACGGCTGTTTTTACGCCGTGTGCGCTCTGAGGATGGGCAGGCGATGTACCGGAATTGGGCGTCAGATCCGGAGGTGACAAAGTACCTGAGTTGGCCTACCCATGAGAATGTGGAAACTTCCCAATGGGTGATCGATGACTGGGTGAAGTCCTATGAAAAGCCGGATTTCTACACATGGGGCATTGAATTTGCCGGGGAACTGATCGGTTCTATCAGTGTTGTTGATCTGCGGGGGGACACCGCCGAGATCGGCTATTGTATCGGCAAGGCATGGTGGCATCAGGGGATTGTGTCTGAGGCGCTGGCCGGTGTGATGAAATTTCTGTTTGAACAGGTTGGTGTGCTTCGCATCGAAGCGGCTCACGATGTCAATAACCCCAATTCCGGTGGTGTCATGCGCAAGTGCGGTATGGAGTTCGTCCAGACCCGATGCGGTCAGGATCGCAATAATCAGGGTGTTTGCGATGTAAATATCTATGGCATTGGCCGGGATGCTTGGAATAAGTAAAGAATCGTGTCATTGCGAGGTCTGAGGACGCTCGCAATGACACGGCTTTGATTTTAAGGGTTGACAGACGGAAGAAATTTCATTATAATACTTAGGCTAACGGGGTGTGGCGAAGTTTGGTATCGCGCTTGGTTCGGGTCCAAGAGGCCTCGGGTTCGAATCCCGACACTCCGACCATGTTGAATGTTCATAACGGACCCCTCCGTTATGAACATTTTTTATTATTTTGAGTAAGGTTTTGGGTGTTAGGGGCCACCCTAACAAGTGTGGATATCCATCCGCGATGCTTACGAAGGTAAGCACAACGTGATATAATTATTCACAGAGGTGATACTATGGGCAATATTCTTGGTTCTTGGAGTGGTATGCGCAAATATTTAGAAAAGGAAATGTTGGCCGACACATTAAAGGGTAGAGTTAGATACAATTGCACAACTTATCCCGGAATGGATGGTTGTTATATCTTTGCGGTTTTTATTGATAATAAACCCGTAAAACATTTTTCTTTTGATACGATATATTCATATTTGGGTCAGGCTGGATACAAAAAAGAAGAGAGAACTTGGTCGAAAATGTGGGATTATATTGAACAAAATCCAATTCATTTGCGCACTGAATATATAGACAAAGAATTTGCCGATGCTTTATGTGAATATCGCAATCAAGACATAAAATTAAGTATTCAATCTAACAACCCATTAGTAAGAATGTTCGCCGTACTTGACAGACGAGTTGGAAAAGAACCCTTAACAAGCTCAAAAATGGAATTGAAGAACAACCGTCGTGGTTACAACAATTTTACATGTTGAGAATTTCAGCGGAACTATAATTTTTAGAATCCGTTATAAACAACCGCACCAAATAAGACCGATCATTTTGATACGATAGGTATCCAAAGTGGTCGGTCTTTTCATTGTTGAATGTTGAATTTCCCCTCGCTTGTGATATAATTAGTTAGAAGAACTTGAATTTGGCGGTCAAATTTCACTCTACCTATGGTTGATTTCTCCCCTTTCAACCATTGGTTCGTGTTATTTTTCTTAAAAGGAGCTACAATTCAAGTGAAAGGAGGTCGCCTATGGACCAAATCAAAATAGGAAAGTTTATTGCCGAGTGCAGAAAAAAGAAAAATCTTACGCAAGCACAGTTGGCAGAAAAATTGAATATAACCGACAGAGCTATATCAAAATGGGAGACAGGCAAAGCAATGCCCGATTCCGATCTTATGCTCGACCTTTGTTATATTCTTGGAATCAATGTAAATGAATTGTTATGTGGGGAGAGCGTTGATATGGAACAAAAGGATGAACAATTAAATGAACTGATTTTTCAGATGGCAAAAAATGAGGAAAGATATCATAAACGACTGCGGCATTCCGCCTATGTGATTGTCGCAACCAGCCTGGTAGCTCTTATTTGCCTGATGACTTTAATATCACTCCTTATTCCTGAGTGTGGATTTCAAGACTTTTTGATAATAGTGTCTGTTATACTATTTATAATTCCTTGCATTATTGCTCTTAAATTTAAAGTAGAGACAGGGTATTATGAATGTAAGAACTGTCAACATATGTTTGTTCCTAACTATAAAGAGATTGTCTTGTTGATGCAAACGCCAACCAGAAGATTGTTGAAGTGTACAAAATGTGGAAAATGGACTTGGTGCAAAAAACTACCCAAGAGATAAATTCCATATCATTATTATCAATCTAATTCAAAAAAGGGTTGATTGTTTTAATGCTGCGTGCATTGGAACGATCAACCTTTTTTGTTAGTTGCATTTCAATTATAATCTGATATAATTATTTACATAAATTACCTTGATCGATAATTTTTACGCAACTGATGGTTGATTCCTCCTCACTCAACCATCAGTTCGTGTTCGTTGTTCCTCTAATAGTCTATACTGAAATCGAAAGGAGGTAGCCTATGGATCAAGTGAAAATCGGAAAGTTCATTGCCAAGTGCAGAAAAAATGCAAATCTAACTCAAATGCAGCTGGCAGAAAAACTGAACATCACAGACAGAGCAATATCCAAATGGGAAACCGGCAAATCTCTGCCCGACTCGTCCATTATGCTTGAGCTTTGTGATGTTCTGGGTATCAGTGTTAATGATTTGTTATGTGGGGAGGTAGTTACCGTGGATAATTACAGCAAAGAATTAGAAAACAATTTGCTTGAGATGATTAAGCAAAAAGAACAATCAGATAAAAGATTGTTGTCTGCAGAAGTATTCATAGGCATTACGGCAACGGTAGTTCTTTTCGCATTGGTTCTTCTAGCCGCCTTTGGGCAGATGGAAGGCTGGCTGAGAGGTATGCTCATTTTGCTTGGTTTTGCCTTGTTTCTGGCAGGCTGCTTCTACGCATTGCGGATTGAGCAAGTAGCAGGATACTACGAATGCAAAGAATGCGGACACAGATATATCCCAACATATAAAGCGATAAATTTGGCGCCGCACTTAGGAAGAACGAGATATATGTGTTGCCCTCAGTGTGGGAAAAAATCATGGCAGAAAAAAGCGTTGAGTAAAGAGTGAAACAGTTTCGATGATATTACAGAAATATGCAGAATAGGAGGCAGATATATATGGAAATGAAGATTTCCGGCAGCGGAAAGATCCCGGCAGGGGAGTACAGCAATATTCAAATCAGCGGCGCTGGTGAGTTGTTTGGAACTGTGCGATGTGACAGCTTCGCATCCTCAGGATCTGCCAAAGGAGAAGATATTATCTGCTCAGGGGAGCTGAAAGTATCCGGCAGCGGATCCTTCCGTGGTGACATAAGTGCAAAAAAGGTGGCTGTATCTGGCTCAATGGCCTGCAATGAGATAACAGCGGGGGATACGGTTTGGGTTTCCGGTAGCCTTCGGACGAAATCGGTCACAGCGAAAAGCGTGACTGTTAATGGTGCTGTCAGCTGCGAAGAGCATCTCCGTGCCGAGGATGTTTCCATCACCTATGGCGGAAGAATGTCCATTGGCAGCATCGCTGGTGGTAAGATCCATATGCGCAAGTCCGGGACTTGCCTGATGGTCGGTAATGTCACTGTGACCACATCCATAGAAGGCGACGAGGTTGGGCTGGAGCGCATTACTTGCCCACAGGTGACGGGACGTGCAGTCAGTATTGGCAAGGGGTGTCAGATTGACCTGGTGCAATATAGCGAAACGCTTGAAATATCGAAAAGGGCAAAAGTGAAACGTACAGAAAAAATTTAAGGGCTGCTTCGGCAGCCCTTTTTTTGAGAAAATGTTATGAAAATGAGAAAATTACACATAATATTTTTTTTACCTATTGCAATTAGTTGAAGCTGCATGTATAATTTATCGTAATATAATGCGGTGTAATATTCATTTGTCACAATGAAGTTAACACAGCAAGTATAGGAGGTAATTGAAATGTTGAAAAGAATGCTGTCATTTCTGCTGTGCCTCGTAATGGCGTTGAGTGTCGCAGCTCCCGCTGTTATGGCTGCAGAGACCGGTGACCGCTATGTTTCCAGCGGTGATCTCGACAATATCTTTGTTGGCGATAACGTTCAGTTTGAGAATGTTATTGTGGATAATGATAAGGTTGGCATTACCACTCCTGGTGGCGTATTTGATGGTGCGGTCAAGCCGGTTCCGAATCCTGGCAATGGTGCTCTGGATGCGGAAGTTCCGGACGTGATCTGCAAGTGTGACGAGTGTGACACCCTTGCGGAGCACAAGGAGAATTGCTCTGTGAAGACTGCGTACCAGTCTTTTGCCAAAGGCATTGCTGAGGATGTCTTTGCCCAGTGGGGGGAGTATACCTATGAAGAGCAGGCATATATGCTTGATTATCTTCGTCGGGAATATCCTACCAAGCATGAGGATTTGATGAAGCTGATTGAGGCTCCCCGCGGCTCTGATTCTCAGGTTCTGGAGGATGGAACTGTCGTGAATGTTGACCGCATTCCCAATGACGGCAATGTCAACGTTCAGGATGCCTCTGATAAGATGCAGTCTATCGTGGATAAGTTCGTGGAAGAGAACGAGAAGAATTCCACTGAATTGTTCAGCTACGATGTTTCCGTGCAGGACGGTAAGGGTGCCGATTGGCAGCCTGAGGGTACTGTACATATGGAGCTGGAGATGCCCGGCGTGAAGCTGCACAAGTATTCTATCGTCTACGTGGTTCACGTGGATGACAACGGCAAGGCTACCAAGATCCCTGCCAAGGTCACCGAGGATGGCAAGATCGCCTTTGAAACCCCCGGTTTCTCTACCTTTGCCGGCTTTACCGTTGACTTTGCATATGACGGCGAAGGCTTCTCCATTGATGGCCTGACCGACATTAAGCTGTCTGAGGTTTTTGAAAACCTGAAAATGCCTCTGTATATTACCGATGTTGCGGATGTGAAGTTCAGCGATAGCTCCCTGATCCGGCTGGACAAGCTGGTGGATGGTGACTGGAAGCTGACCTCCCTGAAAGCCTTCGATACTACTGAGAGCCTGAAGGTCACCATGACTGACGGTACGGTTTATGACATCGTGGTTACTGACGCAACATATCCGTATTTGTATCACGGCGCAAGTGATCTTGAGAACAACAAGAATAAGAAAACTACAGATGGTAGTCTGGACTGGTATGCGGACGGTAATGGTGACCTGAGTAATACCCAAAACGGTGCGAGCGTGAATAATTACTGGACGCAGGATGTTACTATCTATGTTCGCGGCACCGGCACACTGACCATTACAATTCATCCCGCCTCTGATGCTGCAGGTAACGACCTCTTGGTTAATATCGCTCAGATTAATGTTGATGGTGGCGCAAATCTGAAAATTGTAATGTCGGACGAATTTGCCGCCCAGGGAAAGACGCTGACGATCCAGAATGTCGATGATCGCACCATGTTCCAGGTTTATAATGGTACGTTGGAGATACGTGGTCAGGTGAATGGTCAGAAGCTTACAATCAATGGTAAGGGTGGCACCGTTGCTACTGACAACCCTATTATCAATCTGAACGACAAATCCAATAAACTGATCGTTACCGATGCCATCTTTAAGAACGGTAAGAACGGTGCTATCCGTTCCCGTTCCAATAAGTTGGAGCAATTTATCGTCAAGAGATGTATTTTTGAAAGCTCCATCAAGCGTATGGATTTTAAAAATGTAGATGGCAAGGCCGTTTCCGGTGGCAACGGCGGCGCGATCTATATTATGTCCAATGTCTCCAGTGCTGCAAAGGCGGACTATGTGCATATACACAAATTCGAGGTAGTGGACTGTGAATTCCAGGGGAATAAGGCAGAAGCTGGCGGCGGCGCTATGTGCCTGCAGGGCTACATTCATAATGGACTGATCGCCGGTTGTAAATTCACCGGCTGTAGTGGACAGATTGGCGGCGCCGTGGATGTGTCCGGCAATATGGGTCGACTTGAGTTTAGAGACTCTGATGCGAATCCTATTATCTTTGAAAATTGTTCTGCTACTAACCGTGGTGGTGCCGTTTCACTGCGGTCTGTGAAGATCCTTAACCGTGAGGATAATCCTCGGTATACCCGCTGTAATAGTGTGATCTTCAATGGTTGCAGCTTCGCTAATTGTGGTGCTGGCTCCCATGGCGGCGGCATTGCCGTGCTGGCACAGGTCCATACCTTCCAGGTTACCGGCTGTGATTTCACTAACTGCAGTACACAGATGAACGGCGGCGGAATCTCTATTGATGCTGCTGATTTGCCGGATGATTTCAAGGAGAGTGAATCCACAACCTCTGACCCTGACTGGTGCGCCAAGATTGAAGCATGTGATATCTGTACAAACAATAATTTAGGTATTGGAACACCGCTTGGTTATCACTTCAACTGGGGAACCACTGAGGATCCCAATAAGAGCTGGATTAGATTCGTAAGTATCGATTCTGGTTGTACTTTTACGAATTGTACTGCAACCGGCACAATGAATACTGATAAAACATCGATAAGTGGTGGCAATGGTGGCGCTATCGAGTTCGCCAGCGGTTGCTATATCATAGAGAGGGCGACGATTGACGATGCTCTCTTTGATGGATGCAAGACAAATGGTGAAGGCAATGCGCTGTTCTGGTCTGCGTGCTTTATTAAGCAAATGGACCTGACCAATTCTACAGTTCAAAATTGCGTATACACTGATGAAACAAGTCCCGGCACCGGAGGCACAGTCAAGACTACCGGTCAAAGCTGCCTGACCATGATGGTTAGCAATTGTGAATTTATTAACAATAGTAGCCTTACCAATGGTGGTGGCTTCTACTGGAATTCTGCTAAAAGGGTAACGGCGATAAATGAAAGTGACCTTGACAATAGCCTCCCAGGCAAACTGCAGGATCCTTCTTGTGAGGTTAACGATTGCCTGTTTGATGGTAACTACGCAAGGCGCTACGGCGGCGGTATTTTTGTTGAATCAAAAATTACCATTATTAAGTGCAACATTAAAAATAATGTGGCAGATGAACTGGGTGGCGGTATTGCACAGCAGGTGTATAATAACCCCAGTGCCCGTATGCTGGAAGCCGGTGGAGCAACGGATCTGACACTTGATCCTCAGACCTGGGTGCACCATAATAAGGCTAAGCATGGCGGAGGCATCTCGATTCGTGCGAACGAAAGTAACTCTATTACAGATGGCAACCCTATCGCTTATACGGTTCGTTTTGAACTGAATGGCGCTGCTGTTTATGAGAACCAGGCATCCAATAATGGTGGCGGCATTTACTTCAAGGCGGATTCTTTCGAAGATGATGAGAAAAAACAAGCTGAAGTTGATGCTTACACAAAGGAAATCCTGATCAACGCCGGTACCGGTACTACGGCTGCAGTATATAAGAACACAGCCGGCAACAATGGTGGCGGTATCTTCATGAACAGTAGTGAGGATACCACGCTTCAGGTTACAGGTGGTTATATTTCCGGCAATAAGGCTGACTGCGATGCCGAGGGCGCAGGTGACGGTACGGGTAACGGCGGCGGTATCTACATGACCGGTAAGAACGCCACTTGTATTATTAACGGCGGTATCGTTGGCGGTGAGGGCACCGACTCCAATGGCGTCTCCCTGGGCAATACTGCTATCTGCGGCGGTGGTATCGCAATTGCCGGCGGTTCCAAGATTGAAATGACCGGCGGTGAAGTCTCCTATAATAATGTTGGCACAACCAAGGCAGACAATCGCCAAGGCGGCGGCATCTGGCTGGAAAACAGCGAAAAGAGTGACGTCAAAAACTCTATGACGATGTCCGGTGGTACTGTTAAGTACAATACCACGCCCGGCGGCGCCAGCTCCGATGGCGGTGGCATTTTCGTTGGCAATGACGACAGCTTTACTCTTAATAATGGTACGATTTCCAACAACTCTTGCGGCGATGCATGGGGCGGCGGTATTCGTATTGGAGGCGGCTGTTTGGTTACGCTGACCGGTGGTACGATCTCCAACAATAAGGCAGGCGCTGGCGCCGGACTGTTGGCGTTTGGTACCTTCATGAGAGAAGTCGAAAAAGATGGAGTAATTCAATTGGTGATGACCCAGCGCTGGTGTACCTTGAATATGGAAACCGGCTGTATTGTTAGCAACAATATTGCTGGTGAATCCGGCGGTACCGGCAACGGTGGCGGTATTTACATGGGTTACTGTGAAGCCTCCTTTGACGGCGGACAAATTACCGGTAATGTAGCTGGTAATAACGGCGGCGGTCTTGCTGTTGATCATTCCGAGCTTACGATTTACAATGCTGAGATTTCTGCGAATACAGCTAAGTTCGGCGGTGGTGTCTTTGCATCTGCTGCTGGCACGATCGTTAAAATTACGGTTAAGAAAGATGCTACCGGTGGCGTTCCTACGGCCCAGATTACCAATAATATTGCAACCAGCGGTGGCGGCGGTATGTGCGTTCAGACTTCTGCCAGTGTAACCGTTGAAGCTGGTAGTATCACGGATAATATGGCTTACGACGAAGCAAGCGGCACATGGGGCTCCGGCGGTGGTATTTATGCGGATCAGGGTACTGTTTACGTTACTTCTACTGCTGCTGCCAGCGGTGTCATCAGTCACAACGAAGCCTCCAACGGCGGCGGTCTGTATGCCGTCAATGGTGCAGATGTAACTGTCACCAGCGGCTACGTGACCTATAATACGGCTCATGGCACACCGTCTGATAAAGATACTGCATATCTTAAGATGGGCAGCCTGAGTGGCACCGGTGGCGGTGTGTTCATCGCACGTGGCACTGCTTCCGATAGCTCCACCTTTACCCTGAATGGCGATTCCTACGCTATTTACGGTAACCTGGCTGATTTCGCTGCAGACGACGTGTTCGCCAACGGTGAGAATACACAGTTGAGTGTTCCTAAGGTCGCAGATATGGACCTGACGGACTATGCGTTCAACCCCGAGGCTTGGTTCGAGGATTATCCCGTAAACGATACCGCTTACGAGAGCGGCTTGAATCTGGCAACCTCCAGTTCCGGTATTACCAACGGTAAGGTGTTCCGTTACAGAGGCTCTGACATGCTGCAGCGTGTCATGATCAATGACGATGTGGTTAACGATACCGTTAATGTAGCAAATAAATACGTCTGTATGACTCTGGGTATGCCTGCCGCTATTGATGATACGGTAGTTATCGATTTCGGTAAGCCGGTTGACATCCATGTTCTTGAGAACGAAATTATGAATGTGGGTAACGCTACCCTGCAGGGCATCGGCGTACTGTTTAACCATGCGGAGGATCTGTACGGCTATCCCAACCATGACGACCGCTATGGTGCTACGCATTCCACTCCTTTTGGCACTGTTACAGCAGCAAACGGTATTGTAACCTTTACTCCCAACAGCATGTCCATGGACAAGGAAGCTTCCTTCTCTTACGAAGTGAAGTACACCAACTCCAAGAATGAAAAGGGCGAAGCACAGTATTTCTACTATTATGCCGATGTGACTGTGATCCCCGCTACAAGCATCTATTACGAGGATAGCTTTGGCGGTATTACCTACAGCTCCGGCTGGACTTCTGTCAGCGATGGTAATGTGGGCAGTGGCCTGCAGGATGAAGATCGTCCCGGCCTGGCTCTGCAGACTGCTATCGACAAGGACAACGTCTATGGTTACGACAGCTCCTATGCTCTGTGCCAGAAGTACTCCATGGGCAGTGCGCAAATGGCAACTGTCAGCAAGGATCATCCTGCAAGTGCTACCTTTACCTTCAAGGGTACCGGCTTCGATGTGATCAGCCTTACTGACAGCACAACCGGTACGATTGTGGTCAGAGTCTATGATAGTGACAATAATAATATCGTCAACTATCTGGTGGATACCTACTATGGCTACAAGTATGAGAATGGTAATTGGACACCTTCTGCCAGCGGCGATCACCTGTATCAGGTGCCTGTCATTAAGGTCGATATGAACAGTGTCATCAAGACGGAGGATGATCCCGATACGGTAGAGGTAGAACCCACCACTTACTGGGGTTATGACGAGTATAAGGTCGAAATCGTCGCTTCCTACGGTGCGATTTTCGATCATACCGGCAATAACAGCTATAACTTCTTCCTGGATGCCATCCGTGTTTATGACCCTGCAAACAATGGCGCAGACAATGCTACCATTGAGAATGCCTACAAGAATGACGGCGAGGGTTGGCCCAGCTATTACGAGGTTCGTAACCTGCTGATTGGCAAGGGTGCTTTCAATGGTGGTGTTTCCTCTGTTACCGGTGCTGTGTTCATTGACGGTGTCAATGGTCCCAAGATGGCTGATTACACCAACTTTGGTCCTAACAACGAAGTCTACTTGGTGCAGAATCAGTCCATTGCATTCAAGCTCAATGTTGCGGAGCTGAATCTGCCCGAAGGCGTGAAGATTGCTTCTGTCCAGATTGGCTTGAGATCCTTCGACACTGCGGAGTTCTGCAACTACAAGATCTACAATCCTGAAACAACTACTCTGGATGCGGCAAAGCAAGAGGAAGTCTCTTCTGCAACGGACATGTATTACGACATTACTGATTTGTGCTACGATGCATCCAATGGCACCGGTAAGCCCGTCGTGATTACCTGCAACGATGTAGACGATGGTCTCAGCATCACCAACCTGAAGATCACCTTCACCGGCAATCCTGGCGTTGAGGTGAGCGAGCATGCCCCCATTGTGATCAGCGAGATGGATGTGGTTGAAGTTCTGGCTTCTCTGCGTGCAAAGACCAGCACCCCTGTGCTGACTCCCGATTTTGCCACCCTTTCTATGGAAAATGAGGTTCGTTATAATGTGTATCTCATTGCAGAGAATATGGGTAACCTGACCAAGGATAACATTGGTTTGGCCGTGTTCTACAACGAGAATCAGGATGGTACTGTTGAGAATGCTGACGAAGTGATCATGGGCGCGGTTGAGGATGGTACCTATTATGTGATCTCCACGAACGGTATCGCTGCCAAGAACCTGGGCGATGATCTGTACTTTAAGCTGTTCGTCCGTTTGGAGGATGGTAGCTATGTTTACAGCGCTCAGCATAAATACAGCGCTCTTATGTATGTCCAGAGTATTTTGGAAAAGGATGACGTCAGCGAACAGCAGAAGGCTGCGGCTGTTGCCATGATGAACTACGGCGCTGCAGCTCAAAAGTACTACGGCTATAATACCGATAATCTGATGAATGCGTTCATCAAGGATGAGTACCAGGCTCTGCTGGATCGCTACAGTGCTGGCGCTTTGAGCGGCCTGACTCCTGCAGATCTTGACAAGCAGGATGTGTTCGCTGCTAATGGTGGCTTCGCAAGCAAGTATCCCGGCATTACCACCGGCGGTGCTTTTGAGATCAACTACTACGTCACTCCCCAATATGTAGTGGATGGCACGATGACTCTGTACTGCTGGAGCGAGGAAACCTATCAGAACGCTGAGAAGCTTACTGCTGAGAATGCGGATTCCGTGACGACCATGAGCGTGATCGACGGTCAGTATGTGGGCAGCAGTCAGGCTATCGTTGCCAAGGATCTGGATAAGACTGTGTATGCTGCGGTTGTTTACGAGTCCAATGGAGAGACTTACAGCACCGGCGTCCTGTCTTACAGCATTGCGGCTTACTGCCAGAGCAATGTACAGAATGCAGATCTTGCAGACATGGTCAATGCCATCGCTGTCTACGGCTGTGCAGCGAAGGAACTGTTTGCAAACTGATACAGCAGCGACTAAAAATTGACGATTGGCCGCACCGTTTCGGCGGTGCGGCCATAGTTTTACACAAGGAGGAACATCGTGAACAGAACATCGAAATCCAGAATTCTTGCGTGTATTCTGGCATTCATGTTATGCTTCGGGCTTTATGGATGTGCAAAAGAGGAACCGCAAAGTCCGACGGCACCTACATCTGCTTCCATTGACGTGGAGCTGAACGAAAATGCAGCCCCAATGGATTTGGGTAGGGGACTGCGAATAGCCTCTGTGGGCAAGTATGCGGGCATCTATTTGGAGGATGGCTCTAATGACGCTGTTTCCGATTTGATGATGGTCGTTCTGCAAAATCAGAATTCAAAAGATTTACAGATTGCCCGCATTTCTCTTACTTTTGGGGATAAAACAGCTGAATTTGAGGTGACCAATCTGCCGGCCGGCGAGACTGTGGTGGTTCTGGAAAAGAACCGCATGGCCTATACGGATGTAAAGTGCAATCAGGCAACTTTGAGCAATGTGGCGTTCTTTCCGGAAGCTATGAGTCTTTGCGAGGATCAATTGGAGATCACCGGTCAAAAGGGAAAGCTGCTGGTTAAAAATTTGACGGATACGACTATGGGTGAGATCTATATTTATTATAAGAGTACTGCTCCGAATGCACTGTACGGCGGCATTACCTATAGGGCGAAGATTGATGCTGGTGTGGAGGCGGGTGCAATGGCATCTGTTAATAGCCTCCATTATGATCCCAGTAACACACGGATCGTTAATGTGCAAATCATTCCTGTCGTAACTGAATAAAAAGAGCTGCTTCGGCAGCTCTTTTTTATAGTTGAATGTTCAATATTTCTGCTTGCAGTATTAGGGGAAGAGTGGTATAATGACTGTTATACTTTATAGAGAGAAGGGAATCATATGGTATTTTTGTATATTCTTTTGGCAATACTTGCCTTGCTGTTGCTGGTGGTGTTATTCCTGACTATATGCGCACTGCTGGTTGATGGGAAAAAGTTTTACAAGAAAGACAGCCGCTTTTATCGTGTCCTGATGCACTTTTTGGCCGCTTTGGTTATGTGGGTTGTTCGGGCAAAGGTTCACGTTACCGGTAAGGAATTAATTCCGGAGGGAAAAAAGTTGCTTTTTGTGGGCAATCATATGTCCAACTATGATCCCATTGCCACGATGTATGCCTTTACCCCCTGGAATCTCTCCTTTATCTCCAAGGCATCCAATTTTAAAATTCCCTGGTTCGGACAGATCGTCCGTCGTTGCTGCTTTATGGAAATCGATCGGGAGAATCCCCGTAATGCCATCCAGACCATCAACTGGGCGGCAGAACTGCTGAAGGCGGATGAAGTTTCCGTTGGCGTTTACCCCGAGGGTACCCGCAGCAAGAGTGGTGAGTTGTTGCCTTTCCATAATGGCGTGTTTAAGATCGCTCAGAAGGCTGAAACGGATATTGTGGTTGTGGGCCTCACCGGTACGAATGAAATCGCCAAAAATGTTCCCTGGAAGCGCACCCACATTTATGTGGATGTTCTGGAAGTGATTCCCGCCGCAGAGATTCATAAGGTGAAGACCGATGTGATCGGTCAGCGGGTCGAAAACTTGTTGAGGGAAAATAAGAGAAAGAGAGAAACATTATGAGTAAGCTGTTTGTGCTGTATAATCCTATCGCCGGTGACCGGAACGGTCAGTCTGCGGCAGAAAATGCCGCCAGTTTTATCAAGGATAAGGAGTGCGTCTATCTGGATGTCACTAAGGTGACGGATTATAAGGGATTTTCCAATGAACTGGCTGCAGATGATGCTATTTTGGTTTGCGGCGGTGACGGTACTCTAAATCGCTTTGTCAACAATATTTATGATCTGAAGCTGTCCCAAGCTATCTACTATTACGCAACCGGTAGTGGCAATGATTTTCTCCGGGATCTAGGTGTGTCTGTTGAGGATTGTCCGGTGCGGATCGACCGTTACCTGAAAAATCTGCCCACGGTGACCGTGGAAGGGAAGAGCTACCACTTCCTGAACGGTGTTGGTTACGGCATTGATGGCTACTGCTGTGAGGTTGGTGACGAACTGCGCAAAAAGGGAAAGAAGCCCGACTATACAGGCATTGCCATTAAGGGTCTGCTCTTCCACTATAAGCCCACCAACGCAATCGTCACAGTTGATGGAGTGACAACGACATATAAAAAAGTGTGGATTGCGCCCACTATGTATGGCCGTTACTATGGCGGCGGTATGATGCCTGTTCCGGATCAGGATCGCAATCACCCGGAAAGAGGTTTTGCGGTGATGCTCATGCATAATTCCGGAAAGCTTCGTACGCTGTGCGTGTTCCCCTCGTTGTTCAAGGGTGAACATATTAAGTTTAAAAAGAGGGTACAGATCATTCGTGGTCAGGATATTACTGTGGAATTTGATCGACCTGTGACCTTGCAGATCGATGGTGAAACCATTTTTAATGTTAAGAAGTATCAGGCTAATTGCCCGATTCTGGTAAAATAATCGTTAATTGCTGAGAACTCGTTTTATCACGGAATTCGATGTCCGGCAAGGGAAGGAGTCAATATGCTAGAATTGAAGAAAATCCAAAAGGATTATCCGGCAGGTGATGGCGTTGTCCATGCCTTACGCAAGATTGATATTCAATTCCGTAAGAATGAGTTTGTAGCCATTTTGGGTCAATCCGGTTGTGGTAAGACCACTATGCTGAATATTATCGGTGGCTTGGATCAGTATACTGCCGGTGATTTGATCATCAATGGACGTTCCACCAAAGACTTTAAGGATCGGGACTGGGATGCATACCGGAATCACTCTGTTGGTTTTGTTTTCCAAAGCTATAACCTGATCCCACATCAGACGGTGCTTCGGAATGTGGAGCTTGCACTGACCCTTTCGGGTGTAAACCGGGCGGAACGTCGTAGACGTGCTGTTGAGGCTTTGGAGTCTGTGGGTCTGGGAGATCAGCTGAAGAAGAAGCCTGCCCAAATGTCCGGTGGACAGATGCAGCGTGTAGCCATTGCACGTGCGCTGGTGAATAACCCTGATATTGTTTTGGCAGATGAACCTACTGGTGCATTGGATTCAGAAACCAGTGTGCAGGTCATGGAGATCCTGAAGGAAGTTGCCAAGGAGCGGTTGGTGGTGATGGTTACCCACAACCCGGACTTGGCGGAGGCCTATGCGACTCGCACGATCCGTATGCTTGACGGTGAATTGATCGGCGACTCCAATCCATTGTCTGATGCAGAATTGAAGCAGAATCGGGATGCTGATGAGCAAGTCCTGAAGTCCACCAAGAAAACGAAGAAGCCTTCCATGAAATGGCAGACTGCTTTTGGCCTGTCACTGAATAACCTGATCGCCAAACGTGGACGTACGACTTTGACCAGCTTTGCTGGTTCCATTGGCATCATCGGCATCGCCCTGATCTATGCGGTTTCTCAGGGTACCACCAATTATATCAACAGCGTTCAGGAGGAAACCTTGTCCTCTTATCCGCTTACGATTGAGCGATCTTCGGTGAATCTGGGAAGCTTGATGTCGGCACTTAGTGAGACTGCGGAATCGCATAGTGAGCATGATAAGGATGCCGTTTATGCAAAAAGTGTGGTTTATGAGCTGTTCAATGCTTTGAACAGTGTGGAAACCGAAGAAAATGATCTGGCTTCCTTTAAAAAATTTATTGAAACCCAGATTGCAGATGAAGAAAGTGACTTGTCTGAATCTCTAACCGGTGTGCGTTACAGTTATGACCTGGATATGCTGGTATATACCAAGAGCGTGGATGGCACCATCATTGAGTCCGATGCGGAAAAACTTATGGGTAAGTTCATGGGAAAGATGATGGGCGTGGATATGTCTGGCGCTACTGCTTCCGGCGGTTCCGGCCTCATGGGTATGGGTATGTCCTCCATGATGAGCAGCAGCTCCTACAGCGTTTGGGATGAGCTGCTTCCCGGCAATGATGGCCAGACGGTCAATGATCTGGTGAAGAAACAATACGATGTGATCTACGGCGAATGGCCCAATGATTACGATGAGATCGTTTTGGTGGTTGATAGCCTGAATGAGGTCGACGATTATACACTCTATGCCCTTGGCCTGAAGTCGGAAGATGATATGATGGCTGCCATGGATGCTGTCATGAACGGCGAAATGCTGGATGTTAAAGAGGAAAGCTGGAGCTATGAGGAGATATGTGGCATGGAATTCCGGGTGATTTTCCCCGGAGATTGCTATGTGCAGGATCCCAATTCCGGCCTGTTTACGGATCTTCGTTTGACGGAAGCAGGGGAGCGGTATCTTTACGATAACGGCACCAAGCTGAGAGTTACCGGCATCATCCGCCCAAATGAAAATACCAGTTCTCCCATGATCGCCGGCAGCATTGCCTATACTGCAAAGCTGACAGAGTATGTGATCGAACAGTCCCGAAAGAGCGGATCTGTTCAGGCTCAGATCGCTGATCCTTCCACCGATGTGATCACCGGCTTGCCCTTTAAGTCCACCACCGGTAGCTTGACCAATGCCCAAAAAGCTGCGGAGCTGCGGGTGCATGTTGGTGAATTGGGTGAGGCAGGGAAGGCTGCACTATATGTGAAAATCATGTGCATTCCTTCTCAGGAAACTTTGGACGCTTCCGTTGCTCAGGCGATGAGCAATATGACTGTGGAGCAGATGCGCCAGACCTTGCAAGAGGTGCTGGTTATCCAGATGGGCGTCAGCGAGAAGGATGTTCAGGGGTATCTGGACGCCAGAAACGATGAAGAGATTACCGCCATGTATACCGAGATGGTTATTGAGCAGGTGAAGATGCAATATGCCGCTCAGACCAAGCAGCAGCTTGCGCAGCTCAGCCAGGAACAGCTGTCTGCCGCTTTGGATGCTGCCATGGCTTCCTACACCGAAGAGCAGCTTGCACTCTACTATGATGAGGCTCTGGAATTCTCTGAGTCCACCTATGAGGATAATCTGATCACGCTGGGTTGTTTGGATTTGGATAATCCTTCTAGGATCAGTCTTTATGCATCCTCTTTTGATGGTAAGGAAATCGTCGAGGATGCCATTGCATCCTACAACGAAGGTTCCGAGGAGCACCAAAAGATCAAGTACACCGACTATATTGCCCTGATGATGGGCTTTATTACCACCACAATTGATGCGATTACCTATGTGTTGATTGCGTTTGTTGCGATTTCTCTTGTGGTTTCTTCTATTATGATCGGTGTGATTACCCTGATCTCCGTTCAGGAGAGAACCAAGGAAATTGGTGTACTGCGTGCCATCGGTGCCTCCAAGAAGAACGTTTCCAGTATGTTCAATGCAGAAACGGTGATGATTGGTGCAGCGTCTGGTTTGATCGGCGTGGGCGTGACGTATATTTTGTGTATCCCCATCAATGCCATTATCTTTGCATTGACGGACATTGCCGCCTTGAAGGCACAGCTTCCGCTGCCTGCGGCTTTGATCTTGGTTGCTATCAGCATTCTGCTGAGCGTTTTCTCCGGATTTATTCCCTCCAGAAGCGCTGCAAAGAAGGATCCTGTGGTGGCATTGCGTACGGAATAATATGATCGGAATGCCGGTGCAAACGCACCGGCATCTTTCTGTTGCGATAATTGTAAAATCAACAGGTTTTTACTTGACGAAGGGTTGCAATTATGTTAGTATTACCATAGAATACGCATGTTATGGGTATTTGTACGTTAAATGTGAACAAATATTGAACAGGAGGATACGAATGAAGACTTTCAAGAAGCTGCTGTCGCTGCTCCTTGCTCTGGCCATGGTTCTTTCTTTGGCAGCAATGATCACCGGCTGCAAGAAAGACAACGGCACAGATGATCCCGCCGGCCAGACCACCGGCTCCGCCAATAATGGCGAATCGGGTACTTATCATGTTAGTGTCAAAACCAATGGCGGTATGCCGCTGAAGGGTGTGGCAGTATATATTTACGGCGATGCCGAAAAGACCGACCTGAAGGAATTCGGCGAAACAGACGAAGAGGGTAAGGTGTCCTTTGACCTGCCCAAGGCCGAGTATGTGATCGATCTGGAAGGCGTAGCTGCCGGCTTTGATGTGAAGGATACTTATTCCTTCTCCGGCAATGCAGCCGAGATTGTTCTGACTTCTTCTCTGGTTACCGGTGAAAGCCTGTCCGGCGCAAGCCTGGGCCTGGGTGATGTGATGTACGATTTCAGCGTCGCCACTCCCGATGGCAAGACCGTGACTTTGTCTGAGGTTCTTGCTGAGAATAAGGTGGTTCTGCTGAACTTCTTCTTCACCACTTGCAGCCCCTGCATCAATGAGTTCCCCTATATGCAGGAAGCATACGATATGTATAAGGATGCCGGCGCTGCTGTTATTGCAATTGACCCCATGCCCAGCGATAACAACAACTCCGTGGCTGCCTTCCAGTCCAGCATGGGTCTGACTTTCCCCATGGCTGCCTGTGAGCCTACCTGGTCCAATGCTTTCAGCATTACCGGTTATCCCACCTCTGTTATCATTGACCGTTATGGCGTTATTTGCTTGATCGAGGTTGGCGGTTTGACCAGCCTGCGTCCCTTCACCAGCATTTTTGAGCATTTCACTGCCGATGACTACCAGCAGCAGGTGTTCAATAGCCTGGACGAGATCGTGACCCGGATTAAGCCCACCTATGAGATGCCCGCTCCTGAGGAAATTACTGCGACGATTAACAATGGCGATTTGCCCATTACTTACCGTGCAGACGAGGATGAGTACTCCTGGCCCTTTGTCATTGGTGAAAAGAACGGTGAGAAGTGCATCTATGCCTCTAATAAGATGATCGAAGGCTCTTACGGTATTCTGTATGCAGATGTGGAGCTGAAGGCCGGTCAGGCCATCGGTTTCGACTATCTGGCATCCTGCGAGAACGGTTCTGACGTGCTGCACGTGATCGTGGACGAGCAGCCCATCTACACCATTTCCGGTGTGGACGAGAAGGAAACCTGGAAGTCTGCTTATCCCTGGGTTGCTACCGAAGATGGCACCTATGAGGTCGCTTTGTGCTACATGAAGGACGAGAGCGAGGATATGGGCGATGATACTGTCTATGTGAAGAACATGCGTATCATCGATGCCAAGGATATCGATGCTGCCACTTACATTCCCCAGCAGGCTGCTACCAGTGCGGATGGCTTTGAATTTAACTACGTCAACATAGTTTACAACGAGAAGGACGGCTACTTCCATGTTGGCACCGCCAATGGTCCTCTGCTGTTGGTTGACATGATGGGCTATACCCAGTTCAGCCAGGATGAGACTCTGTGGGATCTGGCTTATAACGGCGACGTGACTGTAGATGGCCACAACTACTATGAGGACATGGTCGACTACTTCTCCTACGCTTCCAATTCCTCTCTGCAGGGAGTTTGCACGGTGACGAAGGGTCTGGCTGACCTGATGATGATCGTGGATAAGACCTGCGGCTTTGATGATGCTGACGATAAGGAATGGCTGAAGTTCTGTAAGTACTATCAGGCTTACGGCACCGATGGTCTGCAGCTGGAGGATCCCATCAAGGGTCTTGCTCCTTTCTCTGCCTATGAGGCAAAGCTGGGTAAGAATGTTCCCTCTAACTTCTTCTATTACAACACTGCCATCATTCCCAGAGGTAAGCTGGCCAAGTTTGTGCCCAGCAAGTCCGGTGTATACCGCATCACCTCCAGAAATGAGTCCGCTCACGGTGTTGATGCTTGGATCTTCAACGAGAACCGTGAGGAGCTGCTGGTTTATGAAATGAATGAGAGAATGTGGAACGATTCCGATAACGTTTCCATGCTCTACTACATGAAGGCCGGCGAGGCTTACTACATTGACATTGCCTTCTGGGATGTTTATGAGGCTGGTTATATCTACTATGACATCGAATTTGTTGCTTCTGAGTATGATGTGTTCCGCCTTTGCTCTTCTGGCTACTTCACCTACGATAGTGACTCTACCGGCGATGCTATTTACGATGTAATCGCTGGCGGTATCGATGTTATTATGGGTACCGACGGATACTTCCATGAGGATCTGGGTAAGGATGCCAATGGCAAGCAGAAGTACGGCAGCATTATCTATGCTGACTTCACCGGCATCACCAGCCTGTTCTCCAATCCCATTGCTACCGTTCCTTCTTATGATGAAAACGGTAAGCCCATTCTGGATGCCAACGGCAAGCCCGCCATGTTCAAGGGCATGATCGATATGGGCGGCTTTGACTTCAGCAAGACCTCTGATGATCTGTACGTACTTTCCGTACTGGAGAAGTACAATGGCAATCAGGAGGAGGCTCTGGCCTACCTGAAGACCTATTGGGCCGAGGACTACGATGCCAATTACGACATCTACAAGGTTGAGGATGTGTTCGAGGGTCGTTATCATGGCACCGGCAAGGATCTGACTGCTGAGATCAGCGCATATCTGTCCAAGATGTATCAGGGCTCTGCTAAGGAGCGCGTGGGCTGTGTCCCCGTTGACCAGAAGCTGGCTGATCTGCTGCAGGCTCTGATGGATAAGTACACCTTCGAGGATGTTGAGAATTCCTGGATTAAGCTGTGCTACTATTATGATCACCTGGGCCCCAACGGCTAATTGACCGGGAGGCGTTCTGATGAAAAAAGCCTCTTTGATCGTGATTGGAATGTTGCTCCTTGTCGCACTCCTGACCGGGTGCGACGGGGATGCGCCCCAGCCTACTGAGCCCGTGAATATGGATTATGCAGTTACCGTGCAGACTACTCTTGGTCTGCCTCTGCCGGGCATTCGGATCTATATTTATGAGGATACCACCAAGGCAGAGCTGGTTACGGTTGGCATGACAGATGACAATGGCAATTTCGGCTTTACTGCACTGGCGCAGGACGGGTATGTGGCTGTATTGGAGAAGGTGCCTGAGTCCTTTGAAGTCAACAGTGAATATTCACTGGCAGGGGATAAGACCTATGTGTATTTGTCCCCTAAGGTGCTAAACGATGAGCTGATGAATTCTGCGAATTTGGCACTAGGCGACTTAATGATGGATTTTTCCATTGTCGATTGTGATGGTACGGAGTATCAGCTGTCCGAGGTATTGATGGAAAAGAAAGCGGTCTTGCTGAATTTCTGGTACCTGAACTGTGAGCCCTGCAAAATGGAATTTCCCTATGTGCAGGAGGCTTATAAAGTCTGTGGCGATAATGTGGAATTTCTGGCCATGAATCCAGTGGACGGAACGGATGATACGATTGCTTCTTTCAAGGCTGAGAAACGATTGACTTTCAGCCTTTCTGCCTGCGACAGCCGCTGGCAGAAGGTGATGAACTTGTCTGCATTCCCCACAACCTTGATCATTGACCGTTACGGTTATATTGTTGCGCGCCATACGGGTATGTTTACCGACAGTGCGGAGTTGATCTCTGCCCTGGAGTACATTACTTCCGATGGTTATCAACATGAGATTTTTGACTCCATCGGCGAGGTTCCCTCCGTGGATGGAAACTGATTAGGAGGAACAATTATGAAAACTATGATGCGCATTGGGGCTTTTGTTATGGCCCTTTGCCTGATGCTGTGTCTGTGCGCCTGCGGTAATGACGCTCAGGGTGATACCGACGCACCTACCACTGCTGCGCCCACTAAGCCCACTGAACCTACCACCGAGCCCACCACAAAGCCCGCTGAGCCTGACTACAAGGTGACTGTTCTGGACGAGGGTGGCAACCCTGTCGTTGGTGCTTGGGTCCAGCTGTGTGTTGAGGATGGCACCTGCACCCCTGCTTCTACCAATGACCAGGGTGTGGCTGGCTTCAACCTGGATGAGTACAACTACAAGGTCAGCTTCATGGTTCTGCCTGAGGGCTATGAGTACACCTCTGAGCAGGATACTTGGTACTTTGAAGACGGCAAGACCGAGATGACGATCGTTCTGAAGGCTGTCGGCTAAAACACAGTAAATTTCCCCTCTTTGGATTTTATCCGGAGAGGGGATTTTTTTGTAAACAATGCCGAAAATGAAACATTTTGCAGGGGAGTCGGGCGTATCTTGCAAAAACGGGAAAGCAGGGGGTGTTCCCGAAAAGGGATAATTTTTACAATATGTACACAATTGGCTGCTTCTGAACGAGGAGTTGTGTACATTTATATATAAAATTGTATCGAAATCCGTGACAAGAGGACAAAAAATGCTGAAGTGACCATGAACAGCGCACTAGTGAGTTCAAGCAATTTTTACAATTTCTTTTTGCGAAAAATTCTTGCATTTACAGAGAAAATAGAGTATTATAAAATATGGTATATACTGCACAAGTGTGTAAATGTTAAGAAAGGCGATTGTACAGATGAAGAAGAACACGAAAAAGAATGTATTGCGTGCATCGTTTATCTGCCTGCTTATTGTGGCGATCGCAGTCGGCATCCTGGCCATCCCCAGAGGTCAGAACGCCGGTTATGCGGCTCCCTATATTCAGCTTATGAACAATGCCCCTGCGATCAATCTCAAGGACTATCTGGACAGCTCCGTTATGTTCGGTCTGTCGGATAAAATTAGTGATGATGAGGAGATCTCTGTGATTATCACAGTTGATGTTCCCAACATTATGGATGCCTATGAAGCTTCGGACAAGACTATGAGCTTCAAGGATTTCGCTCTCGAAAGCCAGGTCGCCAAGAACCTGGAGAAGCGGATCCGCGACGAGAAGGCTAAGGTACTGTCTGTGCTGGATAAGAAGGGTGTGAATTACACTCTGGGCAACGAGTACTCTCGCCTGATCAGTGGTTTTGAGGTTGTTATCAAGGCCGGTCAGTTTGACACCATTCGCAAATCTCTTGTGAAGGGGCAGGGCGTCGTGGTCAGCGAGGCTTATAAGCCCGCTGAGACTCAAACTGTTACCAACAAGGTCAACATCTATACCGGTACCGGTATTTTTGATACCTCTGCCAGTGGCTATGATGGCAGCGGCATGGTGGTGGCCGTTCTGGATACCGGTCTGGATTCTGCCCATACCGCCTTCTCCGTAAATAACTTCACCTCCAAGGAACTGGGGCTGACTTATGACGATGTGGCTGCTGCTCTGGGTGACACTGTTGCCAATAAGCTGCACGGTGGTTTGACGGTCGATGATGTGTACATTAACAATAAGGTTCCCTTCGGTTATGACTATGCCGATAACGACCCTGATGTGTACTCTACACACAATAATCACGGTACGCACGTTTCCGGCGTTATTGTCGGTAAGGATGATGTGATCACCGGTGCCGCACCCAATGCTCAGCTGGTTTCCATGAAGATCTTCTCCGACATCATGGATACTGCCCGTTCCAGTTGGATTTTGTCTGCTCTTGAGGATTGCGTTGTTCTGGGTGTCGACGTAATCAATATGTCCCTGGGTACTGCTTGTGGCTTTGCCCGTGAGTCTGACGAGGAAGTCCTGAACGGCGTTTATGATAAGCTCCGTGAGGCTGGCATTAGCGTCATCGCTGCTGCTTCCAACAGCTACAATTCCGCTTATGGTTCCGAGAAGAATGGTAACCTGCCTCTGACTTCCAACCCTGATACCGGCACGGTCGGTTCTCCCTCTACTTACAAGGGCGTTATGTCCGTTGCGTCTATCAGCGGTGAGGAGACTCCCTACCTGCTGTACGGCGATAAGATCATGTACTTCGTGGAGGCCAATAGTGGCTCTGCGGAAGAACTGGACTTTGTGGAAAATCTGCTGGGCGATCAGGAAACCCTGACCATCGACTTTGTTGTGGTTCCCGGCGTTGGCCGTACTGCCGACTATACCGGCTTGGATGTAGCCGGTAAGGTTGCACTGGTTCGTCGTGGTGACAACACCTTCGAAGAGAAGGCGATGATCGCTGAGGCTCAGGGTGCTGCCGGTATCATTATCTACAACAATGTTTCCGGTGACATCAAGATGAATGTTGGTGAAGCTAAGCTGGCTGTCTGTTCTATTTCCCAGACTGACGGTGAGCATTTGGCAGCCACCGGCGGTGGTAAGTTGGTACTGAGTACCAGCCAGACCTCCGGCCCCTTCATCTCTGATTTCTCCTCCTGGGGTCCCACTCCCAGCCTGGGCATCAAGCCTGAGATCACCGCCCACGGCGGCAACATTCTCTCCTCTGTGACCGGCGGCGGCTATGGGCGTCTGTCCGGTACCTCCATGGCTTGCCCCAACTTGGCAGGTGTTGTTGTGCTGATGCGTCAGTACATCGTGGAGAACTTCCCCGAGATCAAGGACGATAATGTTAAGATCAATGCCATGGTCAACAAGCTGCTGATGTCCACCGCTGACATCGCACTGAACACCAATGGTCAGCCCTATGCCGTGCGTAAGCAGGGTGCAGGTCTCGCCAATCTGTTTGCTGCTCTGGATACCCTGGCTTACATTACTACTTACGATGCTGATGGCAAGCCCATGGATACCTCCAAGCTGGAGCTGGGCGATGACCCCAAGAAGACCGGCGTCTACGAGATGAGCTTTACTGTTGAGAACTTCGGTAGCTCTGCTCTGTCCTATAACATTGGCGCTTACGTTATGACCGAAGGTGTCAGCGATACCAAGACCAATGCCGGTGAAACCACCGTTACTGAGGAAGCCTATATCCTCAATGGTGCGTCTATTGCGATTTCCAATGTTACCGGCGGCACTCTGTCCGGCACCAATTTGACCGTTAATGGAAACTCCAGTGCTGATGTGACTGTTACCATCACCCTCAGCGATGAGGATAAGGCATATCTGGATGCTTCCTTTGAAAACGGTATGTATGTTGAGGGCTACATCACTCTGACGGCCACTGCCGGCACTGAGGTTAACCTGAGCGTACCTTACCTGGCTTTCTATGGCGACTGGACAAAGGCTCCTCTGTTCGACCTGGAGTACTACGAAACCCACGCCGACGAGCTGGATAACTCCATCGCTTTTGAGGATAAGAACCTGCCCGATGCTTATGCATCCCGTCCGATCGGTGGTGTTTCCGATGACTTCGTCAGCTATCTGGGTTCCTACTACTTCCTGCAGAACCCTGAGGATATGGTCATTTCCGCTAATAAGAACTATATTGCCCTGTCTAATAAGGAGGGCACCATCCACTCCCTGCGTTTTGTGTGGGCGGGTCTTCTGCGTAACGCAGAGCGCATTGAGATCACCGTGACCAATGATGTAACCGGTGAAGTGATCTTTGAAACTGTGGATACGGATGTTCGTAAGTCCTATGGTGACGGCGGCTCCATCTATCCTGCCAACGTTGAGATCGAGTTTGATACCATTGACAGAAATCTGCCCAACAACACCGAGTATACTGTGCGTCTGGTGGGCTATATGGATTACGGCAATGGTGGCCTCGAAACCAACGAGCGTAATGTATTTGAGTTCCCCCTGACGATCGACTTCCAGGCACCTGCGATTACCGATGTTGAGTACTATTATGAGTACGACAAGACTCTGGGTATGAACCGTCTGTACGCCAAGGTGGGTATCTATGATAACCACTACTCCATGTCCACTCAGGTTGGTTATGTCACCGAGGAGGAGATGGATGGCGTTATCACTCCCGTGATGAAGTCTTTCGAGCAGTTCATGACTCCTGTTTACTCTCAGCGCAACAGCGTCACCTATGTGACTTATGAGCTGACTGATTACATCAACGAGATCAAGAAGAATGCAAAGAACTCCAACTCCTTCGTGATCACCACTTATGACTATGCTCTGAACTATGCTAGTTACGAAATCGGTCTGCCCGATAACTTCGTGGATTTCTACTTCGACGGTCTGGAAGAGGGATTGACCCTGAGCCCCAACGAAGTGTTCTCCTTGGATCCTCTGGTTTACCCTGAGTCCGAATGGCAGGAGCTGCTGGATATTCGTTCTTCTTCCTCCGGCGTTGTCCGTGTGGTGAACAATAAGCTGCTGGCTGTTGCTCCCGGTACTGCCAATATTAAGGTGTCCGATCCCAAGTCCGGCAAGAGCCTGACTTTCAAGGTGAAGGTTCTCAGCGAGGATGATGAGGGCTACCGCCGTTTTGATAAGCCGGTTGCGGATGTATTCCGCCTGGAAGGTTTCAATACCATCAAGGCTTATTACATGCTCAACAGCGAGGATAAGTTGATCGGTGATACCGGCGATACCCGTTTCTTTGACGGAAAGTTCAATCTTTCCATGTATCCGTCCGAATCTGTGTCCCTCAATTATGAGCTGGATGCGTTCTTCCCCAACGAAACTAAGGTTGAGTTCCAATCCAGTAACGATAAGATCGTCACCATCGACGAGAAGGGTGTCGTTACAGCTGTGGCTGAGGGCTTCGCCTCCGTCACTGTCCGTGTGATGCAGGATGGCAAGTCCACCTATTACTCCGAAACTGTTTCTGTTGAAGTTAAGGATCCCTTCGTGACAAATGGCGGCGCAAGCCTGTCTCATTACTATGGTAATGGCGGCGTGGTGGTTGTTCCCGCTGACCTGCACCTGACTGAGATCGGCAGCTTTGCCTTCTCTAACTTCGAGTACATCCTGAAGACACCGGAAGAGCTGGAATTTGACGATGCAGAAACCAGCAAGCAGTGGTTCCTTGGTGACAACACGATTACCAAGGTGGTGATCCCCGAGGGCGTTAAGAAGATTAATCAGTACGCTTTCGCTAGCCTGACTGCTCTGGAAGAGATTGTTCTGCCCTCCACATTGGAGTCCATTGAGTATGGTGCATTCTATGGCTGTAACAAGCTGCAGAAGGTTACCTTCAGCGGTGAGAACAAGCTGCAGATCATTAACCAGCATGCTTTCGAGGGCTGCGACATCCGCGGTAACCTGGATCTGACCGGCGCTTGCATCATATCCGATTACGCTTTTGCCGGTAACAAGAATATGGAAGGTATCACTACTTCTGATTCTCTGTTGTCCATCGGTCAGTATGCCTTTGCCGGCTGTAAGGGCCTGAAGGATGTGACCATCACGTCCTCTAAGGTTAAGTACGGCGCATATGCCTTCACCGATTGTGAGGGCCTGACCTCCTTCTATGTCAATGCTTCCGTTCTGCCTGAGGGTATGTTCTACGAGTGCAAGTCCCTTAAGAATGTTACTGTTGGCCCCGATGTCAACGACATCGCTCCCTTCGCATTCCGGGATACCGCCGTTGAGAACATTGAGATCAAGGACGGCAACAAGACCTTCAAGGTTCAGAATGCAAATTACGTTCTGTCCGCCGACGGCAAGACTCTGATTGCTGTTGCCCCCAGCTGCACCGGCGCTTTCAGCGCTGAGAGCATGAACGGTGCTGATGTGACCGTGGTTGGCAAGGGTGCATTCTCTCACAACAGAAAGATCACCTCTGTGAACCTGCCCAATGTTACTGTGGTAGGGGAGTATGGCTTCGGTTCTTCCGACCGTCTGGCTTCTGTGACTCTGGGCGAATTGACCCAGATCGGTCCCTATGGTTTCTTTGAAACCGCCATTACCCAGCTGCCCAAGATTACTACTTCCACCGAAATCGGCAACTACGCATTCTCCCACACTGCTCTGACTAATGTGGTGATCCCTGATGGCATGGTCATCGGCGAGGGCGTGTTCAGCGAGTGCTTGAAGCTGGAAACTGTGGTCATCGGTAACGACGTGACCATCGGCAAGTATGCCTTCTCCACCGATAAGGACAGCGCCTTCAAGGTTGTCCAGATGGAAGAGAACGGCAAGAAGTATTTCTACTATGAATTCAGCGCAGCCCTGAAGTCCCTGACCATCGGCAACAATGCCGTGATCGGTGAGAATGCCTTTGCATGTGCTGCAAGCTTGGAGTCCGTTACTCTGGGTGAGAATGCTCAGATCAGCAAGATGGCCTTCTATAACAACTGCAGCCTGAAGGAGATCGACCTGTCCAAGGTTACCTCCATTGGCGATTACGCCTTCTCCGGTGATGAGTACTACATCTGCCTGGACGACGCTATGAGCATCGCCGCAGTTTCTAAGGACGGCTACTACATGTCCAAGACCTACGGCCCCAAGCTGACCAGTGTTGACCTGAGCAGCTGCACCGAGCTGGGCGAGTACGCTTTCGCTCTGTGTACCGAGCTTGAGAGCGTGGTTCTGGGCGACGGTATCACCGAGATCAAGCAGTACGCTTTCGCAAGCTGCGACAAGCTGAAGTCCATCAACCTGGGCAAGGTGGTAACCATCGGCGATTATGCCTTCCAAGAGGCGATTGCTCTGGAGAGCATTGATCTGTCCAGCGCTGAAACTGTGGGCAAGTATGCCTTTGTAGACAGCAATGTTCTTAGCAGTGTTATCCTGAATCCCAATGGCACTGACCTGGCCGAGGGCGTATTCGCTTACTGTGAAGCCCTTAAGACTGTCACCAACATGAACGCCGCCAAGAATCTGGGCAATTATGCTTTTGCTTACACCGCTCTGACAGAGGCAGATCTGTCCGGTGCGGAAACTCTGGGCGATTATGTGTTCATGAAGGAAGAGCTGACCCCCTTCAAGGTGACTTTGGGTGAGTCCATCATTTCTCTGGGCGACAATCCCTTTGCTATGTGTAAGCTGGATCCCTTCTGTAAGGTGGATGTTTACAACTTTAATGGCGTGGATTACTCCAAGAATATCTACACCTATGACCTGAGCGAAACTGTCAAGGTTATTGATGGCTCTCTGTACTGCAAGATCGCTACCGGTCTGGAGCTGATTACCTTTGCCGGTAATGAGATCGAGGAAGCACAGATTGCTGAAGATACCGTCCGTATTACCGGCTTTGCCTTTGCCGGCAGCGATGTCAAGTTGGTGAAGGTTCCCTACACCGTTGCTGCTGTGGGCCACAAGGCTTTCTATGGCTGTAAGGATCTGAAGATTGTGGCATTTACCAGCTACGAGGCTCCCATCCTGGAAGAGGAGTTCGACTCTACTTACTATGAGTGCCTTGAGAACATCCCTGGCAGTGGTGATTACGGCAGCTACACGGACTATGATGGCACCGAAGTCAAGATCGAGCCCATGGGCTTGCTGCCTTACTACATGTGGAACGCCTCCGGCGGTATGTATTCCAATGTTTACTACGGTGCTAACTTTGTGGATTATGTTGGCTATGTGGATAACAAGCTGACCATGATCCGTCCTGTCAACGGCCAGCATTACGAAACCTTCGTGATGAACCAGTACTTCGATACCTATATCGATGGTGCTGCCGGTGCCGATAAGGTGACTTTGGCTGCGATTGCTGCCATCGATGCTATCCCCGAGCGTGTGGACTACTCCGATAAGCATCTTGTTGAGGCTGCCCGTGCTGCCTATAATAAGATCGCAACGATCGAGCAGCAGGCTCTGGTTACCAACTACTCCAAGTTGGTTTCCGCTGAGCAGAGAATCATCGCTCTGACTCCCACCGAGGAAGAGGCTGAACCCTCTCCTGTGGAAACCAAGCCCGCCAACAAGTGGATGGCCTGGATCGTTATCGGCTTGAGCATCGTTATAATCGCTGCAGCTGTCCTCAGCGAGCGCAAGGAGCTGCTGGAGAAAATCAAGAACATCGGTAAGAAAAAAGCTCCCGCTAAGGTGGAGCAGAATCCCTCTGAGGTTACTGAGAACACCGAAGAGGCAGGCTCGGAAGAGTAAGTTATCTGTGGGAAGGGCCGCAAAAACGGCCTTTCCCCAGACCGAATCAACATTGTAAAGGATGATGCGGACAATGAACTTCAAATGGAAAATGCTTCTGGCAGCCTGTCTGATCGTGCTGACATTGCTGTGTGTCAGCGGCTGTTCCGGCGAAGCAACTCCCTATGAGATCAACGATCAGGATAATTACAATGTCAGTATCCGCTACGATGCCAATGGTGGACAGTTTACCACCAATACTTCCATTATTATGGATACCTTCAATATCTCCGTAATGAGCACCAACAGTGCCGGAGATGTGGAGATCCCTCTGCTGGCGCCTTCGGACGCTCAGCGGGGTAATGATGCTTATGAAGCAAAGAATCCCGGTTATTTCCTGGCCGGTTGGTATCAGAAGCGAATTGAATCTACGGATGCTGACGGTAACACCGTTTACACCTATTCCGATAAGTGGGATTTTACCACGGATACCGTAAAGCTGGATGCAGCAGACAGCTATAGTGCTGCTGAGCCGGTGATGACGCTGTATGCGGCTTGGGTGCCTATGTACGAGATCAAGTTCATCAATATGGACGATGGTAAGGAATGCGGCACTTATCAGTTTAATCCCAAGGATGCCGAAGAAATCTTTGTTCCTCAGTGGGACGAAGAGACCGGCTTGCTGGAAATGTTTGATTTCCCCGAGCGGGATGGTTACACCTTTGAAAGTGTGTACTATGACGCTCATGCCTCTGTACCTGTTGAAGGCGACACGGTGATCCACACCGGCGAGATCGACGAGAAGACAGGCACGGCAAAGAATCATTCCATGAACCTGTATGTCAAGTGGACGGCAGGGGAGTGGTACCGGATCTACACTGCTGAGCAGTTCATTGACAATGCCAGTGTGGCCGGTAACTACATCATTATGGCTGATCTGGACTTTGCAGGTATGAATTGGCCTACCAACCTGATGCACGGCAACTTTAAGGGTAGCATCCAGGGCAATGGGTTCACCTTCAAGAACATTACTGCGATCCAGAAGGATATGTCCAAGGTCACTTCCGGTCTGTTCGGTAATCTGACTGAGGGTGCAACGATCGATTCTGTGAATTTTGACAATGTGAAGTTCATCATTCAGGGTGGTACCCGTAAGAGCGATGCCAGCTTTGGCTTGCTTGCCGGTATCATTTCCAGCGGCGAAAATGCCCCCGTACTGAATGACGTTGTGATCACCAACAGTTTCCTGCAGATCGATTCCGGTACGCCCACCAACCCCATGTCCGGCGCGGCATTTACCGCTGAGGGCTATTCCATTGGTCTGATTGCTGGCTTGGGTTCCTCTGAGGAAATTAAGTTTGAGAATATCCAGTGCCAGGTTATCGGTGAGCAGCCGGATAAGTACTCGGTCCATGTGGATGGCACCAGTGTTACTCTGGTGCTGAAGGATGGACAGACAGACTCCGGTACTTCCGATGAGTTGGAAGGTGCTGGCCCGGGAATCGGCGGCAATCAGCCCGGCGACCCCGTGGAGAAGCCTCCTGTTGTGGAATGAAATAATTTATATAAAGGAGCGTCAAAATGAAAAAGAGAGTAATTTCCCTGGTTCTGTGCCTCGCACTGTGCGTGGGCATGGTGTCCATGTTTGCCGGCTGTAAGAAGGGCGGCAATCCGGATGCCTTTGTTGTCATGACCGAACAGTTGGACGGTTTGTTTAATCCGTTCTTCTCCACCTCCGCACCTGACGGCACCATCGTTGCCATGACCCAGATCGGTATGCTGGGCTCTGACTACGACAATGCCAAGAAGGAAGTTGTTGTTGCCTATGGCGATGACCACGCTGTTGTCACCAAGGATTATGACATCGTTGAAAAGGACGGCAACACCGTTTACACCTTCGTTCTGAAGAATGGCATTAAGTACTCCGACGGTCACCCCCTGACCATGGAAGACGTGCTGTTCAACTACTACGTCTATCTGGACCCTGTTTACACCGGTTCCAACACTCTGTACTCTACCGATATTCTGGGCCTGTCTGAGTACCGTACCCAGACCATCGGCTCCTCCTCTGACGACAGCGACGATATGATCGCTTCCGAGGCTTCCAACAGAGCCCAGATCCGCCTGATGGAGCTGCTGAACCTGTACATCGCTGAGCAGAAGGCTTCCAGCACCAACGAAGTGTCAATCGACACCATGAAGAGCGCCATCAAGGGCTGGAAGGTCAGCGCTGGCTATCAGTCCGCTATCTCCACCAATCCCAGCGAGGTTAACAGCGATCAGCTGCTGGCTGACTACGAGCGCGCTTTGGAGCTGTTTAAGGAAGAGTTGGGCACTGACTATGTAAGCGCTCAGGAGTCCTACACCGACGAGCCCTACAAGTCTCATGCTGAGTTCCAGGACGAGATCTTCTGCTTCATGTACACCGAAGGCTATGTCCAGGTCAAGTACGCCAAGGGCGCTGACGGTAAGGACGATCGCACCAAGATCGAGAGCCTGACCAAGCAGTATCCTGAAGCGGTTACCACTAAGGAAGCTGCTATTGACTATGTTTATGGCGACGTGGTTGCCCGTAAGCTGGACCAGATCCTGATGTACTGGGCTACTGCTACCACTCTGCTGACTGAGTTCACCGCTAAGGCTAAGGAAGTCATCCTCCACGAGAATATCTCCGATGATGGCACTCTGGCTGTGCAGAATATCTCCGGTATCGTTTCTCTGGGTCACACTGACGCTGCCGGCTCCAAGATCACCGTTAATGGTACTGAGTATACCGTTGCCTCCGGCCACAATGCTGACGGCACTGTTACCAATGATGCTGAGTATGACGTTCTGCAGATCACCATCAAGGGTATCGACCCCAAGGCTATCTGGAACTTCGCCATTACTGTTGCTCCTCAGCACTACTACGGTGAGGGTAGCAAGGTTGGTGTGGACATTGCCAACAACAAGTTTGGTGTTGAGTACGCCAGCTTCGACTTCATGGCTGACATCATTCAGTCTCCCAGAAACATCAAGCTGCCCATGGGCGCCGGTTCCTATAAGGTGACCGATGCTGACAACAGCGACAACCCCTCCGAGAATAAGTTCTACACCAACAACGTTGTTTACTTCAAGGCTAACAACTACTTCGAGACCACTGGCGCCAACATCAACAACGCCAAGATCGAGAAGGTTCGTTACCAGATCGTCAGCTCCGCTAACGCCATTGCTCAGCTGGAGAGCGGCTCTGTCCACTACATCTCTCCCTCTCTGACCACTGAGAACTACGAGAAGCTGAACGGCATGGCCGGCGACGGCTTCGTCACCCTGACCTCCGATCAGCTGGGTTACGGCTATATCGGTGTCAACGCTTCCAAGATCAACGATATCAACCTGCGTAAGGCCATTATGTGCGCTATGAATACTTCTCTGGCTCTGGACTACTACCGTGCAGGTACCGCTTCCCAGATCTACTGGCCCATGTCCAAGGTTAGCTGGGCATATCCTGACGGCGCAGCTGCTGAGGATAATGGCTTTGACTATCCCCAGATCGGCAAGTGGAACGAGTCCGTTGCTCAGAGCAATATCCAGAAGTACATGCAGGAGGCTGGCGTCAGCGCCGGTGATCCCGCCCTGGAAGTTACATTCACCATCGCTGGCTCCAACTTGCAGGATCACCCCACCTACAAGGTGTTCCGTGATGCCGCTGCTATGCTGAATGATCTGGGCTGGGAGGTCGACGTTGTGTGCGATACCCAGGCTCTGACTAAGATCAACCCCGGTTCTCTGGAAGTCTGGGCAGCTGCTTGGTCCAGTGCTCTGGATCCCGACCTGTACCAGGTCTACCACAAGGATTCCACCGCTACCAGCACTCTGGCTTGGGGTTACAACTACCTGAAGACCAGCGGCACTTCTGATGAGATGGCTATCCTGAATGAGCTCAGCGACCTGATCGATCAGGCTCGTGAGACCAATGACAAGGCCGAACGTTCCGAGCTGTATCAGCAGGCTATGGAGCAGATCCTGGATCTGGCCATTGAGCTGCCTGTCTATCAGCGTAGTGTTGTGTACGCTTACAATTCTAAGGTGATCGCCAGTTCCAGCATGCCCGCAGAGTCCGACATCAACCCCTATTCCACGCCTTTGGACCGCATCTGGGAAATTGAGTTCGCCTCCTAATATTCGGGGTGGCTTATGTTAAAGTATATTGTTAAACGTTTAGCATATGCCGTACTGATTCTCCTTGGCGTTTCTATGATCATTTATTTCCTCATCCGGTTGATGCCCGTTGATTTTATCCAAGATAAAATCAACGCCATCAACCAGGGTGGTGCAACGGTCAGTGAGGAAACTGTCCAAGCGATGTATGAGATGTACGGTCTAGGGGACAACAGCTTCATGGGTATCCTGAAGGGGTACTTCGGCTGGTTGTCCGCTCTGGTTCGTTTTGATCTGGGTACCAGCTTTGTCTACGGCCGTCCCGTTGCGGACGTTATCGTTCAGTACATGGGCGTGTCCTTCGCTGTTTCCCTGATCGCGACTATTTTCGAGTTCATGATCGCAATTCCTCTGGGCATTACTGCTGCAACACACCAGTATAGCCTGCGTGATTATATCGTCACGATCCTGGTTATGATTGGTATTTCGCTGCCTTCCTTCTTCTTCGGACAGGTGCTGAAGGATATTCTGGCTCTGCGTCTGGGGTGGTTCCCACCATCGGGCTTTGTGGATGCATCGGTTTCCGGCTCTGGAATGACGCTTTTGATGGATTATGTGCGCCATATGTTCATTCCTATCCTGACGGTGGTTATTTTGAGTATCGGTGCCCGTATGAGAATGACCAGAACCAATATGCTGGAAGTCATGAATTCCGACTACATTCGTACTGCCCGGGCTAAGGGCCTGAAGGAGAGCGTGGTTATTTACAAGCATGCTTTCCGTAACACCCTGATTCCGCTGGTCACCTCTATGGCTGGCTTGCTGCCCAGTTTGTTCTCCGGTGCCATCATCACCGAGCAGGTGTTCGACCTGCCCGGTATCGGTGCTAAGGCTCTGGATGCCATGACCCGTGGTGATATTCCCTTTATTATGGGTTACAACATGTTCCTGGCAATGCTCAGTGTTCTGGGCGTTCTTCTGGCCGACCTGATGTATGCAGTGGTCGATCCCAGAGTTAAATTGGAGTAAGGAGGCGTCAGGATGGAAGAAGTAAAAAACAACCAGTCCACTCCTGAAGTGGATACCGAAGCGCCTCTGGATAAAAATGTTCGACTGATGAGCCCCACCCGTATGGTGGTGCGGCGGTTCTTCCGCTCCAAGCTGAGTATCGTCGGTCTGATCATGGTGGTTGGTCTGTTCATTTTCAGCTTTATTGGACCTCTGTTCTTTGCCGATCCTGATGCGAACATCGATGGCAAGTGGGGCGAAATCGAGCTAGACGAATCCGGCCACACCAAGTACTCCAAGTCTGAGTACACCTACACGGTCAACGGGGTAGAGTACACCGTTCGCCAGACCACCGAGACCCACCTGAAGGATAACTTCCTGGCGGCTCCCTCTGCCGATCACATTTTGGGTACCGACTACGAAGGCTATGACATCTTCGTGCGCCTGATGTACGGCGGTCAGATCTCTTTGATTGTCAGCTTCCTGGCGGTTTTCCTGATCACAATCATCGGTGTGATTCTGGGCGGTATTTCCGGCTATTTCGGCGGATTTATCGACAACCTGATCATGCGTCTGTGTGATATTCTGATCTGCCTGCCCGGCGTGCCGATCCTGTTGATCATCAGTACCATTCTGGACTCTTCCGATGTGGATGCTAAGTACAGAATTTACCTGCTGATGACCTTCCTGACCTTCATTTCCTGGCCTGGTACTGCTCGTCTGGTTCGCGGCCAGATCCTGAGTCTCCGGGAGCAGGAGTACATGGTCGCTGCGGAAGCCATGGGTTACTCCACCTTCCGTAAGATCTTCAAGCACCTGATTCCCAACGTCATGCCTCAGCTGATCGTTCAGATGACCCTGAGCCTGGGTAGCATGATCCTGTATGAAGCAACTCTGTCCTACCTGAATCTGGGCGTTAAGGCTCCCTATGCGGCTTGGGGTACCATGATCAACATCATCTCCCAGAAGCCTGAGCTGATTTCCGATGCCCCTCTGGTTTGGGTGCCTGCAGGTCTTTGCATCGTCATTGCCGTGCTGGGCTTCAACTTCGTAGGCGACGGCCTGCGTGACGCACTTGATCCGAAAGCGAGGAGATAAGATATGGCTACAAATAAAAATTATCTCACCGGCAAAGAGATCAAGGCCATTGCCCGTGCCAACGCTAAGGAAATGCGCCGTCTGGAGGCTTACAAGAACCGTAAGGCTGAGGAGAGCGAGTTCCTGTCTACCATGAAGAACGATGCCAATATCCTGGAGATCGAGGATCTGCATACCTCTTTCTTTACGGAGCAGGGCGTTGTTAAGGCCGTCAACGGTGTGTCCTATGACGTGCCCAAGAACTCTGTTGTGGGTATCGTGGGCGAGTCCGGTTGCGGTAAGTCCGTGACCAGTATGTCCGTTATGCGCCTCATTCAGGGCCCCACCGGTCAGATCGTGGACGGCTCCATCCGTTTTAAGGCTTACGATTACAAGCGTGATGCCAAGGGTAACCCCGTGGCCAAGGCTGACGGCGGCTTTGAGATGGAGGAGAAGGTTTACGACATCGCTAAGATGCCCATCCGGGAGATCCACCGCATCCGCGGCAAGCAGATCGCTATGATCTTCCAGGAGCCCATGACCTCTCTGAACCCGGTGTTCACCATCGGTCAGCAGCTGGACGAGGTGACTCTGCTGCATCAGCCTGGTGCTACCAAGGCTATGGCTAAGGAAAAGTCAGAGGAAATGCTCCGTCTTGTGGGCATTATCCCTGAGAATGTTTACAAGGCATTTCCTCATGAGCTGTCCGGTGGTATGCGCCAGCGTGTTATGATCGCCATGGCTCTGGCGGCTGAGCCTCGTCTGATTATCGCAGATGAGCCCACCACCGCTCTGGACGTTACCATTCAGGCACAGATCCTGGATCTGCTCCAGGATATTAAGAACAAGATCGACGGCTCCATTCTGCTGATCACCCACGATCTGGGTGTTATCGCAGAGATGGCGGATTACGTTGTGGTTATGTATGCTGGTAAGGTTATTGAGAAGGGTACTGTTCTGGAGATCTTCCAGGATCCCAAGCATCCCTACACCATCGGCCTGCAGAAGTCCAAGCCCACCATGGGTTTGGATGACAGTGCAGAGCTGTATAATATCCCTGGCAACGTTCCTAACCCCATCGATATGCCCAATCACTGCTATTTCAAGGAAAGATGCGCAATGTGTACCAATAAGTGTTCCGGCGATTATCCGGGCATGGTGCAGGTGAGTCCCACTCACTTTGTCGCATGTCATTTGTACGACGAGGTAAACGAGAATGGCTGATATGATGAATGAACAGGTTCAGCAGAATACCGAAGTCGTTTATGACGATGCGGCGCTGGCGGCTGAATACATGGCCAAGCGTCAGGCACAGATCGAAGAGGATTATAAAAAGCCCTTCGATCCCGACTGCGTGTTGGAGGTTCGGCATCTGCGTAAGTGCTTCCCCCTGAAGAAGACCCTTACCGGAAAGGTGACTAAGGAACTGGTTGCGGTGGACGATGTGTCCTTCAAGTTGAAAGCTGGCGAAACTCTGGGTATCGTTGGTGAGTCCGGCTGTGGCAAGACCACCACCGGTCGTGCCATCCTGAAGCTCCATGAGCCCACTGCTGGTCAGATCATCTTCAACGGTCAGGATATTACCCACATGAATTCCAAGCAGATGCGGCAGATCCGTAAGGAAATGCAGATCATCTTCCAGGATCCCTATTCTTCCTTGCCTCCCAGAGATACCGTTGGCGGTATCCTCTCCGAGCCGGTGATGGTGCATGGCATCGTTCCCAAGAGCGAGACCAAGAATTACGTTCTGGATCTGATGGATAAGTGTGGCCTGCGGGATTACTACTTTGAGCGGTATCCCCATGAGTTCTCCGGCGGTCAGCGTCAGAGAATCTGTATTGCCCGTGCATTGTCCGTTAACCCCAAGCTGGTTATCTGTGACGAGCCGGTTTCCGCTCTGGACGTGTCCATTCAGGCACAGATTATCAACCTGCTGAAGAAGCTGCAGCGGGAAATGAACCTGGCTTATGTGTTTATTTCTCACGACCTGTCTGTGGTCAAGTTTATTTCCGATAAGATCGGCGTTATGTATCTGGGTGCCATGGTGGAATTCGGCACCAAGGAGGATATTTTCACCAATCCTCTGCATCCCTATACCAAGGCGCTGTTCTCTGCGGTTCCCAATCCTGACCCCACTGTTAAGATGGATCGGATCAAGCTGCAGGGCGACATTCCTTCTCCTGCAAATCCGCCTAAGGGTTGCCGTTTCCATACCCGTTGTCCCTATGCAACTGAGGTTTGTAAGCATGTGCCTCCGGAGTATCGTGAATACAGTGAGGGTCACTTCGCTGCCTGCCACCTGCTGGAGCAGAAGTAATTGGTATGGGGAAGAAGCAGAAAAAGGAAAAGGTTCGGTATGTAGATGATGGAAGAACCGTAGCGGATATGTCCGGTGTAAAATCCGGCCCCCGGCTCGGTCGTGATCCTCTGCGTCCCAGACCAAAGGCAAAAGACGTTTGGACGACATACTGGAATGCGGTCAAGATGATGTTCGGCCCCATGCTTGTGGTGATTGTCGGTTTGTGTATCATTTACATGATCGCATGGTTTGTCTTTTGGCTTGCTGCATAAAGTAAATGCCGGGAGCGTTTGCTCCCGGCATTTGATATGAAAAAGCTGCGATTCAAACGAATCGCAGCTTTTGTGTTATTTTGCGAGGATTCCGTCGATGATGGTGGAAAGCTCGTTGGCGGTGGTGCCTCCGTAGATCGTCTGGACAATGATGCCGTCCTGATCCAGAATCACAGTGATGGGCCATGCCTGGTCACCGCCAAGCATGTGGAAGTAGGCTTCGCCCTCTTGATCCCGGCAGAAGATGAAGTCCTCTCCAGGGAATTTCTCGGCTATAAATGCCGGAATGTCGCTGTTGTATTCCTGATTGGAATGGACTGCAAGGATCTCGATTTGATCGCCGTATTTGTCTTTTACCAACGGGAATTCGGTCTCCAATTCCTTAACGCAGGAGCTGCAGTAGATGTACCAGAAATTGACCAGGGTTACCTTGCCACGGTAATCCTTAACGCTGGTAGTGCCATTGCTGCCGTATAGATCCAGCTCAAAATCGTAGCAAAGATCGCCTACGTTGCCGCCTTCGGTTTTAGCAGGGGCATCGGTGTCAATGCCGTCGATGATTGTGCATAGCTCTTCGTAAGTGGTGCCACCATAGATGGTTTCCACGATGACGCCTTCCTGATCCAGAACGACGGTTACGGGCCAGGCCTGCTCACCGCCAAGGAGGTGGAACAGTTCTTCGCCTTCGCCGTCACGGCAGAAGATGAAGTCCTCATCGGGGAACTTCTCGTTGATAAATGCGGGGATGTCGCTGTTGTACTCCTGATAGGAGTGGATGGCCAGAATCTCAATTTCGTCGCCGTAGTGATCCTTGACCTTGGGGAATTCGGTTTCCAGTTCCTTGACGCAGGAGCTGCAGTAGATATACCAGAAGTTAACCAGAGTTACCTTGCCACGGAAGTCGGAAATCTTGATGTTTTCATCCTGACCGTAAACATCCAGCTCGTAGTCGTAGCACAGATCGCCAACCTCTCCGCCAACCTCGGGGCCGGTCTGACTGCTTGCCGGAGGTTTTGCGGTGACCGGATCTTTATGGATGAAGTTGTAGTAAACCAGAGAAGCTATCATTGCCACGATCATCACGCCGGCTACAATGCTGCGGGCGATATTGGTTTTCTTAGGCAGGGGAGTGCCGGGGGCATCCACGGGATCAATGTTCTTTACATTGGGGCGGCCGCCGACTTCGTTGGGAGCCAACAGAATCTTGGGGCCTTTATAGCTGATTGCACCGGTGGGACAGACGTTGACACATTTGCCGCAGCTGATACACTCGTGGTCACCTACATGCAACACATCCATGTCACAGTGACCAACGCACAGACCACAGTCGGTACACTTGGGCTTGTCAACCTTAATGCCCAGCAGGGAGATCTTATTAAAGAAGCCGTAAATGGCGCCCAGAGGGCAGAGGAACCGGCAGAAGAACCGGTACATAAACACGGCACCAACGATGATAACTACCAGCAGGACGAACTTCCAGGTAAACAGCGGGCCCAGCATGGACAGCATTTTTTCGTTGGCGCTGTTGGACAGCAAACCACCTGCACCCAGCAATGTGCCGGAGGGGCAGATGTACTTGCAGAAGCCGGGCATGGGGAAGGACATGGTGGAGTAAATCAGGGGCATCAGGATGACAAATACCACCAAAATGACATACTTTAAGTAGGAAAGGATCCGGGTAAAACGGTTCTTTTTCATCTTTGGTGTTTTGATTTTGTGAAGCAGATCCTGAATCAGTCCAAAGGGGCAAAGGAATCCACAGATAAACCGGCCAAACATCAGTCCGAATAACATCAGAATACCGAAGATGTAGAAGGGAAGTCGGGCATTGGAGCTACCCAGCGCATTTTGCAGAGCACCCAGAGGGCAGGATGCGGCAGCGCCGGGGCAGGAGTAACAGTTCATACCGGGGACGCACATATTCTTGGCGCCGCCCTGATAAATCTTTCCGCTGAAAAAGCCTTTTATGTTGGCATTGGTCAGCAGTGCGGCATAAAGCTGAATGATCCGCCGCTTGGTGGGCTTATGGGCCTGCCACCAGTTTCCAAATTTTGTTCTTTTCTTTTCCATATCAGCCAAGTCCTATACACTCGGTGCAAATTGCAACCGCTTTTGTAAATACATCGTTCATACCGCCATTGATGATACCCACCACTACAAAGGCTACCGCTACAGCCACAATGGAACCCCGGAGGATCCAAACGTACAGGGGAGTCTTGCTGCTCTTTTCCGTTTTTGGAGCAACGGTGCGGGTGGAACTGGCGGCCAGTGCTTTTTTGTAGATGTCCGCTTCCGTACGCAGGCTCTTGCGCACAAGCATTGCACAGAGGAAGCACAATCCCAGGCAAACAGCCGCAGGAATCATGACGATATATACGCTGCGGATGATGTCGCCGTTCAGATTGTCAACAGTAAACAGTTTTTCTTTCCAACCGGGGAGAAAGGGGAGTGCAAAGTAAATCCCGGATGGAATCATAATGATTACGGAAAGCACCGCAGTGCTAATCTTGTAGATTCGACGAAGCGTAACTTGCTTGTTGGTTTCCGGTTGGATGCCAGCGCGATTACGCAGCTTTTCCATAACAGCAACATCATCCCGGACTGCCTTGGGGCGCTGATTTTCCAGCGGGATGGTTAAATTCAGAACGATGCCGCCGATGATACCCCCCACGACAACGAATACAAGTGCGCTGATCCGCCAAAAGGCGTTACCAATGGATTCGTAGCTATAAGCCCGGGGGCCGCTGCTGTAAATATCGAGGGCTGAGAGGATCAGGGCGATCCCCAAAACGGCGGTCAGCGCCGCCATAACACACCCGTAAATAAGGTGTATTATCTTTCGGGTTTTCTGTGGCATATGTCACGTTTCTGCGGCAGGCGCAGACCTTTCTATAAGATTTATACATTATAACATAGCCGTCGAAACCCGTCAAGAAGTGTATGGAAGATTGAAAAAAGTTAGAAAAAATGTAAAAATAACTATTGATTTTTTGAAAATACCATGCTATAATACATCGGTCTGAAATCAAGGTGAGTCCTCTGCGCAGGAAACTGACGCATGAACGCCTAATATCTAAGGAGGACAAAGAAATGGATTTAGTTAAGGCTCTGAACAGCCAGTACATGAAGGAAGAGCTGCCCGAAGTTAAGGTCGGCGACACTGTTCGTGTGCATGTGCGCATCAAGGAAGGCTCCCGTGAGCGTATCCAGGTGTTTGAGGGCACCGTCATTGCCCGTAAGCATGGTGGCATCACCGAGACCATCACCGTTCGTCGTATTTCCTACGGCGTTGGCTGTGAGAAGGTGTTCCCCCTGCATTCCCCCAACGTTGCTATGATCGAGACCGTTCGTAAGGGTAAGGTCCGCCGCGCTAAGCTGTACTATCTGCGTGATCGTATGGGCAAGGCTGCTAAGGTCAAGGAGCGCGTGTAAGGCTAACTTCATAAAAAAAGAGGGGAAACCCTCTTTTTTTATTTTCTCTGCCGCCTGAAAAAGGCGGCATTTTTACAATTTAGCCCTTTTCTTTTTGGAAATTTGGGTGTATAATGGAATATGAATATTTACGCCTTTGGCACGATCTGGAGGAATTTCGATGGCAAAGTTTGAGTTCTTTAAGAAAAAAGAAAAAGTGGAAGAAAAGCTTACCTGGCAGCAGAGCTTGGTGCAGGATCTGAAGGATCTTCTGCTGGTTCTGGCTGTGTTTATGATCATTTATATCCTGCTGTTCCGGGTGGTAGTCGTTGTGGGTGGTTCTATGAACAATACTCTTATTAATGGCGATCGACTGGTACTTCAAAGCAATTTTCTCTATCGCAATCCCAAGCAGGGAGATATTATTGTTGCCAGCAAGGAGTCCTTTGACAATGGCAACTGCATCATTAAGCGTGTCATTGCTACAGAGGGGCAGTTGGTGGACATCAAGGACGGTATCGTATATGTAGATAATCAGCCCCTTGATGAGCAGTACACCAAGGAGTACAACCGCACTTTTTTGATGGGTGCTGGCAATATGGATTTCCCGAAAATCGTCCCCGAAGGCCACCTATTTGTTTTGGGAGATAACCGAGGCGGTTCTTTGGATAGCCGCAAGACCCAGATCGGTTTTGTGGACAAGCGTGAGGTGCTTGGTAAGGCAATTTTCCTGATGATGCCCGGTAGAGATGCCGTCACCGGCGAAAAAGATAATGGCCGTATTGGAGTGGTCGACTAATGGCACAAGAACAGATGAATATTCAATGGTATCCGGGACACATGACCAAGACCCGTCGGCAGATGGAGGCGGATCTGAAGCAGGTAGATGCGGTCTGTGAGATTGTAGACGCCCGGATCCCTATTTCCAGCCGCAATCCGGATATTGATGCCATTTGCGGCAATAAGCCTCGGATCATGATTCTTAACCGCATGGATTTGGCGGACCCTGAGGCAACGAATCGTTGGGCAACTTATTATCGAAATCAAGGTCGTGCTGCGGTGGCAACTGATTGCAAAAGCAGAAAGGGTATTTCTGCTTTTACTCCTGCTGTTCGTCAGGTGCTTCATGAAAAGATCGAGCGGGATGCCGCCCGTGGTATGCACAGACCCTTGCGGGTGATGGTGGTAGGTATCCCGAATGTTGGCAAATCCACTTTGATTAATCAGATTTCCGGCAGAAAGGGCGCTAAGGCAGAAAATCGTCCCGGCGTGACCCGTGGCAAGCAGTGGGTCACTGTGGACAGCGGTCTGCTGCTTTTGGACACACCTGGCATTTTGTGGCCGAAGTTCGATGATCCCAATGTGGGCATGATGCTGGCATACACCGGCGCGGTGAAAGACGGCATTCTGGATGTGGAAGAGCTGGCCAGCTTTCTGATGGCACTGCTTTGGAAGCGGTATCCGGATGCTGTAAAAGAGCGCTATGGCATCGAAGCACCGGAGGATACTCCTGGTTGGGAGCTGCTGGAGCTGGCGGGGCGTAAACGTGGATACTTGCTTTCTAAGGGTGAAATTAACACAGAGCGGATGGCTAAGGTGTTGCTGGATGAGTTCCGTGGTGGCAAGCTCGGAAAATTTACGTTGGAATTGCCGGAGGATATCAAATGAGTGAAGTGAATATGTGGGAGATCGAGAATTCCCATTTTGCCAATGGAATCAAGTTGATCTGCGGCGTGGACGAGGCAGGGCGTGGCCCACTGGCGGGCCCTGTGTGTGCTGCAGCGGTGATTTTACCCCCTCATGCGGATATTCCCGGCTTGAATGACAGTAAGAAGCTTACCGACAAGCGCCGGCGGGAACTGTTTCCTATTATTAAGGAGCAAGCGATTGCCTATGGTATCGGTTTTGCCAGCCACGAGGAGATCGATGAAATCAACATCCTGCAAGCCACTTATTTGGCCATGGAGCGTGCGCTTAATCAGCTTTCCGTCAGGCCGGAACTGGCGCTGATCGATGGTAACCGGGCAAAGGATTTCGGATTGCCTGTGGAAACGGTGGTCAAGGGCGACAGCCGCAGCGCCAGTATCGCTGCTGCATCTATTCTGGCAAAGGTGACCCGTGATGACCTGATGGAGGAAGCAGCAAAGGAATATCCTCAGTACCAGTTTGAGATCCACAAGGGCTACGGCACCAAGGCGCATTATGCTGCTTTGATCGAACATGGCCCCAGTCCCATTCATAGAATGAGTTTCCTGAAGAAATTCTATGGGGAGAAATAACATTGCCGGTGCCTGGGGAGAAGCCCTGGCAGCGGAATACTTACGGAAGAAAAACTATCGGCTGGTAGCCTCCGGCTACCGAAGTCGTTTCGGTGAGATCGATCTGATCGTTGAAAATCGTAAATACCTTGTTTTTGTTGAGGTAAAGCTGCGCAAAAGTGACGGCTTTGCCCGTGCGGCGGAGTTTGTGGATCATCATAAGCAGAATCGTCTGCGCACCACGGCATCCATGTACCTCGCCGCCAATCCCACGGAGCTGCAGCCTCGGTTTGATATAATTGAGATCTACGCCCCGGAGGGAACTGCGACCCGAAACCCGAAAATCATTCATATGGAGGATGCGTTCCAATGAATTTTCCTGTTTTTGACCTGCATTGCGATACCGCGCTGGCGCTTTTGGGTGAAGACCGCAATAGTGCCGGCAGCTTGAAGAAAAATGAATATCACATCGATCTGGAGCGGGCCAAGGTACTGCCCGGTTACGCTCAGTGCTTTGCGGTGTTCACCACCCCGGAGATGGTGAAATGGTTCGGTATTTCTCCCGTGACCATGTTTGAGCGGGAACTGACCACCATTCAGCGTGAAGTGGATGCAAATAAGCGCCGTATGGCCATCGCCTACACTCCCGGTGATATCAAGGCCAATCTGGAGAAGGGGAAGGCTTCTGCAATCCTGACTCTGGAAGGCACTGCCGGTTTTGGTTATGATCCGGCCTTGCTGGAAGATTTAGCTCTGATCGGTTTTCGCATGAGTACCCTGACCTGGAATGAGAAGAACCCATTGGCAGGCAGCTGCATGACCGGCGGTGGTCTGACGGATCAGGGAAGGGAATTCGTGAAAGAGGCACAGCGCATTGGCATGATCGTGGATGTAAGCCACTTAAGCGATGAGGCGTTCTGGGATATTATGAAGATCACGGAAAAGCCCATTGTGGCATCCCACTCCAACAGCCGCAGTGTGTGCAACGTCAGCCGGAATATCACGGATGATATGTTCCGGGAGATCTGCCGCATCGGCGGTGTAGTTGGTTTTAATCATTGTGCCGAATTTGTGGGAGAAAACCCCACTCTGGATACTGTTTGTGATCATATTCTGCACTTTTTGGAGATGGATCCCGATTGTAAGCATATTGCTCTGGGCGGCGATCTGGATGGATGCGACCACTTGCCTGGTGGATTTGACGGCATCCAGAGCTATCCTGCTATGGCACAGAAGCTGCTGGATCGGGGCTTGACAGAACAGATGGTGCAGCGTATTTTCTGGGATAATGGGATGGGAGTGTTTGAAAAATGCTGTATGTAACCACCCGTAATAAGCACGATGCCTATACTGCTCACCGGACCCTGAATCAGGATCGAGCCGGTGACGGCGGCTTGTTCGTGCCTTTTAAGATGCCTGTATTTAACCCTGATGAGATTGTCGCATTGGCCGATAAGACCTTTGGTCAGAATGTGGCTGATGTACTGAATCTGTTTTTCGGCACGAAGCTCACCGGTTGGGATGTGGATGTGACCGTGGGTCGCAACCCGGTAAAGCTGCACCCTATGAGCCAGCGGATTTTGGCAGGGGAGCTGTGGCATAATCTAGAGGGTACTTTTGACCGATTTGTGGAAAATTTAGCTGCCCGGATTCATCCGGATGGAGAGTATATCGGTAAGCCAAGTAATTGGCTGCAGGTTTCTATTCGGATCGCTGTGCTGTTTGGTTTGTTTGGAGAGTTGATCCGTGCCGGGCAATTGGCTCCCGGTAAAAAGATGGATGTGGCTGTGGCTACCGGAAATTTCGAGGCACCTATGGCTGTGTGGTATGCCCGGCAGATGGGACTGCCCATTGGTACAATTATTTGCGGCTGTAATGAAAATGGTGCTGTGTGGGATCTTCTGCACCACGGTGAGGTGGATACCGGTATCACTGCTGTTTCTACGACCACTCCGGAAGCGGATTATGCGATTCCGCCGGATCTGGAGCGGCTTATTTGCGCAGCGATTGGCCAGGACGAAGTAATGAACTTCTGGTGGAGCTGCACCGAAGGCGCAGTCTATACCCCGGATGAGGAGAATTATAACCTCATGCGTCAGGGAATGTTCGCAGCCGTGGTCAGTAAGGCCAGAGTGGAATCCGTTCTGCCAAGTGTTTACCGAACCAATCAGTATGTGTTGGATATTTATGCCGCATTGGCTTATGGCGCACTTCTGGATTACCGTTCCCGTACCGGCACGGCGGCTACTGCTTTGCTGTTAACAGAGAAGAGTCCTATGTGCAATGCAGGGGCTGTCTGCACGGCTATGCGTATTACCCACGATGAGCTGAAGCGCCGTCTGGCGGAGGGCTAAGATGGCACTCTACGCAATCGGCGATTTGCATCTAAGCTTGGGTGTCAGCAAGCCCATGGACATCTTCGGCGGGAACTGGGTCGGATACATGGATAAGCTGAAAGCGGGCTTGTCTTGCATCACCGAAGAAGATACTACCGTTTTATTGGGTGACCTGAACTGGGCGTTGGATTTGGAGTCTGCGACACCGGATTTTGCCTGGATCAACCAGATTCCCGGCAGAAAGATCATCCTAAAAGGCAACCACGATTACTGGTGGAGCACCGCAGCGAAATTCTACAAATTCTGCGAGGAAAAGGGATTTTCCAATCAGTTTATCCTGAATAACAACCATTTTGAGTACGATGGATGGGCTATTTGTGGTACCCGTGGTTGGTTCTTTGAGGAGGAGCGCAGCGGAGAACATGACGAAAAGGTGTTCAAACGGGAGTTGCTCCGTCTGGAGGCATCGCTGAAGTCAGCAGGGGAGTTGCGGAAAATGGTTTTTCTCCATTATCCGCCGCTTTACAAGGGCTATCGGTGCGATGAGATCCTTGAATTGCTGGAAAAATACGAGGTTCGACGCTGTTTTTACGGACATCTTCACGGCCCCAGCCACAAGCTGGCCATGGAAGGTTTGTGGAATGGGACGGAATTTCGCCTTGTTTCGGCAGACTTTTTGGATTTTAAGCCATTTCCGGTGATTTTATAAAGAATTTTTCAAAAAATAGTGGACTTTTTTCGCATTCTCTGCTAAAATATTTCGGATGCAATTTTATACATAAGCTCCGCTATCAAGCGGGACGATTTAGGAGGACATCAACATGACTGTTAAGAACATTGAAAAGAACGGCAATCAGGCCACCATCACCATCGAGATCGACAAGGATCTGATGGAGTCCGGCGCCAACAAGGCATACCTGAAGGCTCGTAAGAACATTATGATCCCCGGCTTCCGTAAGGGCAAGGCTCCCCGGAAGATGATCGAGTCCATGTACGGCGCTCACGTCTTCTACGAAGATGGCCTGGAGGAGATCTTCCCCGAGGTTTACGAGGAAGCTGTTGTCAAGCAGGACCTGAAGGCTATCGGCCGTCCCAGCCTGACCGACATGAACATCAACGAGGATGGCTCCGTGACCATCACCATCACCACCGATGTGTACCCCGAGGTTACCCTGGGCGACTACAAGGGCATCGAGGTTGAGAAGGCTGAGGCCACTGTCACCGATGAGCAGGTTGATGCCGAGCTGAACCAGATGGCTCAGAACGTTGCTTCCACCGAGACTGTTGAGCGTGCTGCTCAGATGGGCGACACCGCCAACATCGACTTCGAGGGCTTCGACAATGGCGTTCCCTTCAACGGCGGCAAGGGCGACAACTTCGATCTGAAGCTGGGCTCCGGCTCTTTCGTTCCCGGTTTTGAGGAGCAGATTGTTGGCATGACCGCCGGCGAGGAGAAGGACATCGACATCACTTTCCCCGAGGATTACCACGCTGAACTGGCTGGCAAGCCCGTTGTTTTCCACGTCAAGCTGAACAAGGTCACCGAGACCATCGTTCCTGCTCTGGACGACGAGTTCGCTAAGGATGTTTCCGAGTTCGAGACTCTGGATGCTCTGAAGGCTGATATCCGTGAGAAGGCTCTGGAGAAGGCCGAGAAGCAGATCGCTTCCACCTTTGAGAATGCTTGCGTTGAGAAGGCTGCTGAGAACACCACTGTTGAGATGCCTGCTGCTCTGATCGAGTCCGAGCTGGACAACCAGATGGAGCGCTTCGCTTACCAGCTGCAGATGAGCGGCTACTCTGTTGAGCAGTATGCTAAGATGATGGGCGGCGATATGTCCACCATGCGTAACGCTTTCCGTCCCGCTGCTGAGAAGCAGGCTAAGATCAATGTGACCCTGGAGAAGATCATCGAGGTGGAGAACATCACCGTTTCCGATGAGGAGATCGAGGAAGAGCTGAAGACTCTGGCCGAGCAGTACCAGCTGGAGCTGGACAAGATCAAGACCATGGTTCCCGTGGAGGAGATCAGCGCCAGCCTGAAGAACCGCAAGGCAATCAAGGTCATTGTGGACAACGCCAAGGCTGTTGCTCCCAAGGCTGAGTAATTTTCTGAGGAATAACTTTCCTCCTGAATGGTTAGAATGTTCCGAACACCCTTGAAAGGAGACATCACCATGAGTTTAGTACCCTATGTTGTTGAGCAGACCAGCCGCGGTGAGCGCAGCTATGATATTTTCTCCCGTCTGCTGAACGACCGTATCATTTTCCTGTCCGAAGAGGTCAACGATACCACTGCCAGTTTGGTGGTCGCTCAGCTTCTGTATCTGGAAGCTCAGGATCCGGATAAGGATATTCAGTTCTATATCAATAGCCCCGGTGGCAGCGTTACCACAGGTATGGCCATTTACGACACCATGCAGTACATCAAGTGTGACGTGGCTACCATCTGCGTAGGCATGGCTGCCTCTATGGGTGCATTCCTGCTGTCCGCAGGCACCAAGGGCAAGCGGATGGCTCTGCCCAATTCCGAGATCATGATCCACCAGCCCAGCGCCGGTACTCAGGGTCAGATCACGGATATGGCCATCCATATGAAGCGCCTGCAGACCATTAAGGAGCGGATGAACCGGATCCTTGCTGAGAACACCGGCAAGAGCATCGAGGAAGTCACCGCTGCCTGCGAGCGTGATAATTTTATGACCGCTGACGAGGCGCTGGCTTTCGGTCTGATCGACCGGGTGCTGGAGCGTCATTGATTGGAAAGGCAGGGTTTCTTTCATGGCAAATCATGACGAGCAGATTCGCTGTTCTTTCTGCGGCAAGCGGGAAGGTCAGGTACAAATGATCGCCGGTCCCGGTGTCTATATCTGCGGTGATTGCGTGGAAGCCTGCAGCGAGCTGCTGCATGAGCAGGAGCATTCTCACGGAGATATTCCCGCTCTGGAGAGCCTTCCCACCCCCATGGAGATCAAAACCTTCATGGATAGCTATATCATTGGTCAGGAAGACGTAAAGGTTGCCCTTTCCGTTGCGGTCTACAATCATTATAAGCGCATTTATCTGGCTGAGGAGTCGGATGTGGAGCTGCAGAAGAGCAATATTCTGTTGATTGGCCCCACCGGCTGCGGCAAGACGCTCTTTGCCCAGACTTTGGCTAAAATTTTGGATGTTCCCTTTGCTATCGCTGATGCAACCACCTTGACTGAGGCTGGTTATGTTGGCGACGACGTGGAGAATATTCTTGTGCGGCTGCTTCAGGCGGCAGATTTCGACCTGGAGCGGGCTGAACGAGGCATCATTTACATCGACGAGATGGATAAGATTGCCCGTAAGAGCGAAAATACTTCCATCACCCGTGATGTTTCCGGCGAGGGTGTTCAGCAGGCTTTGCTGAAGATCCTGGAGGGCACCGTTTCCAATGTTCCCCCACAGGGCGGACGGAAGCATCCCCAGCAGGAGACCATTCCGGTGAATACTGCAAATATTCTGTTTATTTGCGGCGGTGCATTTGACGGTTTGGATAAGATCATCGAAGCCCGTACCGATAAGTCTGCCATTGGTTTTGATGCGCCGGTTTCCAGCAAAAAGGATCGGGATGTGGGCAAGATCTTTGCTCAGGTGGAGCCCCATGATCTTCTGAAGTTCGGTATCATTCCCGAGCTGGTTGGCCGTCTGCCGGTGATCACCAGTCTGGAAAGCCTTCGCAAGGAAGATCTGGTTCGGATCCTTGTGGAGCCGAAGAATGCTCTGGTCAAGCAGTATCAGAAGCTGCTGGAAATGGACAATGTGGAGCTGGAGATCCAGCCCGAGGCTCTGGAAGCTGTTGCCCAGAAAGCCATCGATCGTCAGATCGGCGCAAGAGGTCTGCGCGCTGTGATGGAGCAGGCGATGATCAAAATTATGTACCAGATCCCTTCGGATTCGACCATCCGCAAGGTGATCATTACACCTGAGTGCATCATGGGCGGCGAACCCCTGATCCAGCGGACACCTGATGAGCCTCGGAGTAAGAAAGCGTAAATTGATTTTAAGGGGGTAGTTTCTACCCCCTTTTACCACTATTAAGGAAGGTGATTTTCCATGAGCGAACAGAACGTTTCCGGACGTTTGCCGGTTCTGGCATTGCGTGGCTTGGCGGTATTTCCCAAGCAGACGGTTCATTTTGATGTAGGCCGCGCCAAGTCTGTCAAAGCTCTGGAACAGGCCATGAAGCGGGATCAATTGATTTTCTTGATCCCACAAAAAGATTTGCTCACCGATGATCCCGACTTGGAGGATCTGTACCCAATCGGTTGCGTGGTAAAGGTGAAGCAGATTTTGAAATCCCAAGGGGAGAACCTGCGGGTTTTGGTCAACGGTCTTTGTCGTGGACGTATTGACCATCTGTATCAAAATAATCCTTATTTGGAGGGCGAAATTCAGGCCATTCCTGAAACGGAAACCATCGATAGTCCTCGTAATCATGCTCTTTGTCGAGAAGCCAATATGCTCTACAGTCACTATGTAGAGCTATCTGAATTCCCGGCGCAGACTGTTCAGCTGAAAATGATGGCATCCTTCGATCCCGGATTTCTTGCGGACTGCATTGGTCAGAATTCCGCCATGGACTACCCGGATAAGGTCAAGCTGCTGAATAATATGCATCCTGTTCGCCGGCTGGAAAATGCTCTGCGGCTTCTTCGACGTGAGTTGGATATTTTGCAGCTGGAAGGGGATATTCATGCCAAGACCCACGCTGTGATGGACAAGCACCAGAAGGATTACTACCTTCGTGAGCAGATGAAGGTAATCCGTGAGGAGCTTGGGGAAGGGGATGAATATGCAGAGTTTGCTGAATACGAGAAGGGGATTCTGCAGCTGAATTTGGATGAAACATCCGAAACTAAGTTGAGAAAAGATCTGGAACGGCTGAAAAAGCAACCTTTTGGTTCTGCTGAAGCAGGTGTTCTGCGTAATTATTTAGATGCAGTTTTGGAGCTGCCTTGGAATAATTATACAAAAGAACGAGTGAACGTTGAGGCTGCCGCCAAGATGCTGAACAAGGATCACTTTGGCTTGGAGAAGGTTAAGGAGCGGATTCTGGAAACAATTGCCGTGCGGCAGATGGCACCGGAGCTTCCGCCGCAGATTCTTTGCTTGGTTGGCCCTCCCGGTGTGGGTAAGACTTCTATTGCCTACTCCATCGCCCGGAGCCTGAACCGCAAGATGGCTCGCATTTCTTTGGGCGGTGTTCGGGATGAGGCTGACATTCGTGGTCATCGAAAGACCTATGTGGGTGCCATGCCCGGTCGGATCATGGCGGCTATGACTCAGGCTGGCAGTTCCAACCCCTTACTGCTGCTGGATGAGATCGATAAGATGGGTTCCGATTATCGGGGTGACCCCAGTGCAGCGCTGTTGGAGGTATTGGATCCTGAGCAGAATAAATCCTACCGGGATCATTATTTGGAGATTCCCTTTGATCTTTCCAATGTGATGTTCATTACCACTGCCAATACCTTGGATACTGTGCCCAGACCCCTTCTTGATCGTATGGAGATCATTGAATTGGGCTCTTATACCGACGAAGAGAAGCTAATGATCGCTAAGAACCATCTGCTTCCTAAGCAGATGGGGAAGCACGGTCTGAAAAAGGCACAGCTTCGCATTTCCGATGATGCCATTCGCGAGATGATCCAGTGCTATACCCGGGAGTCCGGTGTGCGTAACCTGGAGCGCTCTCTGGCTGAGATCTGTCGCAAGGCTGATATGCGCCTGCTGGCTGACGAGGATTTGAAAAAGGTTTCTGTCAGCGGTTCCAATGTAGAGGAATTTCTGGGCGTTCGGAAGTTCCTGCCTGATCGCATTCCTGGAAGCGATCAGGTGGGATTGGTTACTGGCCTTGCCTGGACAAGTGTTGGCGGTGAAACCCTTGAGGTGGAAGTCAATGTTATGGACGGCACCGGCAAGCTGGAACTCACCGGCAATCTGGGTGACGTGATGAAGGAATCCGCACATGCGGCTCTTAGCTATATTCGGGCGAATGCTCACAAGCTAGGTGTTGCTGCAGATTTCTATAAAACCAAGGACATTCATGTGCATTTCCCCGCTGGTGCAGTGCCGAAGGATGGTCCTTCTGCCGGTGTGACTGTGACCACAGCAATGGTTTCTGCTTTGACCAACACACCGGTGCGCCGGGATGTGGCTATGACCGGTGAAATCTCCATCCGTGGACGGGTTTTGCCCATCGGCGGCCTGAAAGAAAAGACCATGGCTGCTTTGCGCCATGGCATCCATACGGTGATCATCCCGGAGGATAATCGCCGTGATTTGGAAGAAATTGATCAGACTGTTCGTAAATCTCTGAATTTCATCACCGCCAAGACCGTGGATACGGTGCTTGATGCCGCCTTGAAGCGCAGCGGTGAAGTGATTCCCACCATTCTTAATGAGATTCCCGCGGACATGAAGAGTCGTTCCCGGAATAATCTGCAACAGTGAGGTGTTGCTATGAATTTTCATAATGTTGAATTTTTGATTTCTGCGGCATCCACTAAGGATTTTCCGCAGAATCGCTTGCCGGAGATCGCCTTTGCAGGTAAGTCCAATGTAGGCAAATCTTCTGTGATCAATCGGATCCTGAATCGAAAGAATTTTGCCAGAGTTGGCGAAAAACCGGGTAAAACCATCCATGTGAATTACTTTACCATTGATAAAAGTTGCTATTTCGTGGATCTTCCTGGTTATGGCTATGCTAAGGTATCCCAGTCCGAAAAGGAGCGTTGGGGTAAGCTGATGGAGGATTATTTTGCGGCGAATCGCATCGATCTGGGTGTGCTGATCGTGGATCACCGCCATGCGCCTACCAATAATGACATCACCATGGCTCGTTGGTTTATTGACAGCGGATGCCCTTTTGTGGTGGTGGCGAACAAGTTGGATAAGGTGAAAAAAAGCCAGATTCAGTCGAATCTGGATGTGATCCGACAGGATCTGGAGCTGCCTGAGGGTACGCAGATCATTTCTTTCTCTGCGGAGAAGGGCGACGGCAAAGATGAGCTGGTGAAGCGCATTCTGGCTGCCGTCGGAGCCTGATGCCATGCTTATCACAATTGACCGGTGGCAATTCGAGATCGATTTAGCTGCAACGATGGAGTATTCCGCTTCGGAAGCGAAGGATCATTGCACCTGTGCTTACTGCAGGAATTTTTATGCATCTGTTGATACGATATATCCGGATCTGCGTCCGTTTCTGACACAGTTTGGGTTGGATGTTGAAGCTCCGGATGAGTTAATTCCGTACTTTCCTCCGACAGATTGTGACGCTTACTATGGCGTATGCGGCAAAATTGTGAAGCGAGGAAATACACCTATTTCGATCAACGGACTGACGATCCATCCACAGAATCCGGAAGAGGCCATGGTTAATACGGGATTGAAACATCCGTATTTTTTCTTGATGGTCAGCTTAATGCAACTTCCGTGGGTTCTGGAGGAACCTATGGAGGAGGCGGAGTCGCCTGCCAATCAACCATCTTTTATCAACCGCGTATGGGATCGGCTTCTTTGTCGCCCCGAAGAAGACAATATTCTATCCTGATATGTAAAACAGCCCACAGCTAAATGCTGTGGGCTGTTCTTTTATGCGTTTTTCGCAGACTTCAAGGCCTGAGCCAGCTGATCGGGGCAGGATGTGGCTTTCATGCCGCACTTGATGCCTTCCACACGGGCGATGACATCGTCAATATCCATACCTTCCACCAGTGCGCCGATACCCTTCAGGTTGCCGTTGCAGCCGCCGAAGAACTGCACGTTGCTGACTTTGTTATCCTCAACTTCAAAGCTGATGAGCTGGGAGCAAACGCCCTTTGTTTTGTAAGTGTACTGCATAATGATTTCCTTTCTTAGGTCAGATCCATGAGGTTTGCGCCAATATAGTCCGCCAATTGCTCCGGATTCAGGATCATTTGGTGTCCCCGGGCACCGGCGGATACGGCGATTTCATCCCACAAAATGGCGGTTTCGTCCATAAAAGTGGGGTATTTCTTCTTCATTCCAACGGGACTACAGCCGCCACGAATATATCCGGTGAGTGCCAAAAGTTCCTTCACAGCGACCATTTCGATCTTTTTGTCGCCGGCGGCTTTTGCGGCCTTTTTCAGATCCAGCTCACAGCAGACCGGGATACAAAATACGTTGATTCCCGTTTTGTCGCCCCGGGTAACCAGGGTTTTGAATACCTGCTCCGGAGGCATGCCCACAGCCTCTGCGGCATGGGTACCGCTGAGGTCGGACTCATCATATTCGTAAAAGGCTTCCCGAAAAGGAAGCTTCGCCTGCTGGATCAAGCGGATTGCATTTGTCTTTTCAGCCATAGTATCACCACTACTATTATACGATGGAATTGTGAATTTTTCAAGTATGAATTACTTCCTGACAACTGGGTTATCCTATGAAAAAAGGAGGTCTTTTAATGGAAATCACAAATAATGCCGATCAAATCAAGGAAGAACGAGAGCAGGTAGTTGAGCTGGGTGCCGACATTACCAAATCCGGTAAAGGGAATATTTACACGTTGACCATTATCGGACAGGTGGAGGGACATCAGGTGGCGCCGGAAACGGTGAAAACTACAAAATATGAACATGTTTTACCCCTTTTGGCAGGCATTGAAGAAAGTGAGGATATCGATGGACTGTTGCTTTTGCTGAATACGGTAGGCGGTGACATTGAGGCTGGTCTTGCCATAGCCGAAATGATCGCCGGGATGAAAAAACCAACCGTTTCTCTGGTCTTGGGAGGTGGTCACTCCATTGGTATCCCCTTGGCGGTTTGTACGAAGAAGAGCTTCATTACGCCTACAGCGAGTATGACAGTGCATCCGGTGCGAATGACCGGCCTCGTGGTTGGTGCGCCACAGACATTCCGATATTTTCAACGGATTCAGGAGCAGATTGCCGATTTTGTTACTGCAAATTCGAAAATCTCCCGGGAGGATTTCGAGCATTATATGATGGCAACTGGTGAAATGGCCACCGATGTTGGCACGATTCTCTACGGCAAAGAGGCTGTTTCTTCCGGCTTGATTGATAAACTGGGTGGTCTCAGCGATGCCCTGGCGGCACTTCACAAAATGATCGGGAAAAAGAATAAGTAATTTTTGAACTTGGGGTGGAAATTCCGGAAATTATATGATATGATAAATTGAATAAACATGAAAAGGAGGATCGCCGTGTTGGATCTGCTTCACAAATTTATACTGGCGCTGGTCTCGGGAATCACGGAGTTTCTTCCTGTATCCGCTGTGGCGCACCGGGAGCTGTACCAGAGAATTACCGGGTGTAACACTCCGGGACAAGGCTTTCTTTTGGCGGTACACATTGGTTGCCTTGCGGCAATCATTGCATGCAACCAAAGCAAGCTTCGTCGATTCTCCCGGAATAAGCGCATGGTTCGGGGGCGTCGCGGGCGTGGTCGTCCTGTTGACACTGAAATTGTACTGGATATGCGACTTTTGCGGATTGCGGCGATTCCTTTGATCATCAGTATCCTTTTCTACGGAAAAGTTGGTACTTTGGTGTCTGATCTGGGCATTTTGGCATTGTTTTTGCTTTTGAACGGATTTCTCGTAATGCTCCCCAGATTGCTTAGCCAAGGCAATAAGGACAGCAAAATGATGAGTATGCTAGATGCTTTGTTGATGGGTCTTGGCGGTGCGGTTGGCGTAATACCCGGTTTTTCCAGAACCGGTGTCATGACGGCTTTTGGACTCGCAAGAGGCGCAGAACGGAGTTATGCTCTGGATTTTGCTCTGCTTTTGGGAATCCCATCTATGGCTGGCGTGGTAATTATGGATGTGTATCTGATGTTTGCGACCAAAGCACCGATAACCTTTTTGGCGCTTCTGGGGTGGATTGCAGCGGGAGGCATTGCTTATGCCGGTGCTTACCTAAGCGCAACAATGTTACGTTATTTGTTCCAGAAGTCTGATACCTCAGATTTTGCTTACTATAATTGGGGAATGGCTTTGGTGTCTTTTATTTTGTATTTGATGTTCTAAAAGGGAGAAGTTTATGGCTGATAAGAAAAATATGAGTCAGGCTGAGCGGGCTGCCAGCGGAAAACAAACGCATAAGCAACCGAAAAAGCATGTTAAGAAGGAGCCATCAGGAAAGCAGCCGAAAAGCAAATCTTCCGGGAAGAAATCCAATACACAAACATTGGAAATTCGATATCCCGGCAGATTGATTGGCTCCGTTGCCAGTGCTGGACTTTTTATATTGTTTTTGGTAATTCTTCTGGTACCTGAAGGAGCCTTGGTGCAGTTGTTTTACCGGGGCGTTGTTGGTTTAATCGGTAGAACTGGTTTCTATATTTCTATACCCGCATTGCTGTACTTATTTATCATTTTGGCTTTTAGTGGTGATCGTCCGGTGGTCATGCGCAGCACCTGCCTGATCAGTTTTGTGTTGATCTGCAGCTGCCTTGTTCAGCTTTGGAAGCCGTTTGATGCAGAGGGAATTTCTGTAATCGGTAAACTTTATACTGGCGGCGCCAATGGCAGTACATCGGGCATCATTTGCGGCGGTATTGGTTTGCTTCTTAATTGGCTGCTGAATCCGTGGCTGTCCACGATTGTTCTGGTGATTTGTGGTATTATTCTGCTGCTTGCTGCATTCCAGATCACCATTCCCAGTATCATTCGTGCTATGCAGGATCGTCCCCGTGCAGAATGGGAACTGGAGGAGAAGGAAGATAAGCCCGAGCCTGCTTCTGTTGTGGTTAACCATATTGCTACAAAGCGGATAGAGTACATAGAAAATAAGCGCCGCAAGCAGCAAGAGGCTGTGGACATTGACGTTCCGCTGGACGGAGAGAAGCCGGCCAAGAAAAAGGCTCGTCCGGTTGATCCCAAGACGGATAATATCATGCGCCAGATCGATGATATCGATGCACCGGTTTCTGCCGCTGATGAGCCGGTAGCCGATGATTCCCAGGAAATTCTGGATCAGCCCAAGCAAAGACCGACTAAGGCAGAAAAAGAGGCACCCATTCCTGCCAAAATGCCGCCTTTGGTGCTGAATGATCCCATTCCGGAGGCTCCTGTGGTTGAGCCTGCGCCTGCTCCTGCAGAGCCGATTCCCGAAAAAGTTACCGCAAAGGAAGCGAAGGATTCCGCTGCCCAGGTTGCTGCTGAAATTGCTCAAAATGCAGCGGCTGACAAGCCTATTTATTGCTTCCCACCTATTGATTTGCTGAAAAGAGGCGGTGGTTCCAGTGGCGATGGTACGGCAGAAATGCGGGAAAATTCCCGTCGCCTGAATGAAACACTGGCCAGCTTCAAGATTGAGGCGCACATTATCAATGTGACCCGTGGCCCCAGCGTTACCCGGTATGAGGTGGAGTTGGAAAAAGGCGTTCGTTTGAATAAGTTGACCACCGTGGCCGATGATATTGCCTTGAGTTTGGGTGCATCCGGTGTGCGTATTGCTGCTGTGCCCGGTAAGATTTCTGTGGTCGGCATTGAAGTTCCCAACCGTGCTGTAACTACGGTCGCCCTGCGGGATGTTATCGATTCTTCGGAATTTGCCAAAGCAAAGTCCAAGTCCTCCTTTGCTGTGGGCAAGGACATTGGCGGCAGCTGTATTGTTGGAAATATTGCTAAGCTGCCTCATATGCTGATTGCCGGTACCACCGGCTCCGGTAAGTCTGTGTGCATGAACTCCATCATTATCAGCTTGCTGTATAAGGCTAGCCCTGATGACGTGAAGCTGATCATGGTTGACCCCAAGATGGTGGAATTGGGCATTTATAACGGTATTCCGCACCTGCTGATTCCTGTTGTTACGGATCCCAAGAAGGCTGCCGGCTCTTTGCAGTGGGCGGTGACGGAAATGATGCGCAGATACAAGGCTATGTCTGATGCAGGCGTCCGTGATTTGGAGTCCTATAACAGCATTATTGAGAGCGAAGAGGGCAATAAGCTGCCTCAGGTCGTGGTTATTATCGACGAGCTTGCTGACCTGATGCTGGTTGCCGCCAAGGAAGTGGAAGAGTCCATTTGCCGCATTGCCCAGATGGGTCGTGCTGCCGGCATCCACCTGATCATTGCTACCCAACGTCCTTCTGCAGATGTTATCACCGGCCTGATGAAGGCGAATATTCCCTCCAGAATTGCCTTCTCCGTGGCGTCGGCTATGGAATCCCGTATCATTCTGGATACCCAGGGTGCTGAAAAGCTGGTTGGACGTGGTGATATGCTCTTTGCACCTATCGGCAGCGGCAAGCCTCTGCGTGTTCAGGGCTGTTTTGTCAGTGATCCTGAGGTGGAGGCTGTGGCCAATTACGTCAAGGAAAATTACATTTCCAGCTATGACCAGACCGTGCTTGAGGAAATCGAGAAAAAAGCTGCACAGACCGGCAGTAAGTCTGCCGCCGCTACCGCTGCTGATCCTGAACCCACTGCGGATGAGTTAGATGGGGACGAGATGCTCCCGGCGGCCGTGGATGTGATTCTAGAGACCGGTCAGGCTTCTGTTTCTATGCTCCAACGGCGGCTGAAGTTGGGCTACGCACGTGCCGCCCGTATCGTAGACGAGATGGAGGAAAAGGGCATTGTTGGCCCGTTCCAGGGCAGTAAGCCCCGTGCAATTCTGATCACCAAAGAAAAATGGGAGTCCATGAAATCCGGCGAGCCTGCACAGATGCAGATTGACGATCTGCCTTTCGATGAAGACCTCATCGACGAGTTTGAGTGATGCTACGAAAAAGAACGCATTTCCCGTGGAGATGCGTTCTTTTTTATCTGACAAATCTCCGCAATTGCGGAAATGCATCGGTTGCTTTTTGCGAATATAATGGTAACAGATCGGAGGGGTTGCAATGGAGTGGATTGCGGCGATTCAGAAGGCAATTACATACATGGAAACGCATCTTCTGGAGAAAATGAACTATGAGGATGTGGCAAAGCAGGTTCATATTTCCGGTTATGAATTTCACCGGGCGTTCAGTTTTCTTGCCGGAATGACTCCCAATGCCTACATTCGCTACAGACGGCTATCATTGGCAGGAAGAGAGATCGTGGAAACCGATGCGAAGATTACTGACATCGCTATGAAGTACGGTTATGATACCCCGGAGAGCTTTACAAAAGCATTTACCCGATTTCATGGCGTAGCGCCGAGGTATGCCAGAGATGGATCAGCCAAGCTGGCTCTGTTTAATCCACTGGTCATCAAATTAACTGTAGAAGGCGGAAAAAGTATGGAATATAAAATTGCGCAAACCAAACAGCAGAAATTTCTGGCAATCTCAAGAAATTTCCCCAACGCAATCATCAATGATGATTCCAACCATGATATTCCGGATTTTTGGGGAGAATGTCAGGAGAAAAACCGGATTAATCCTTTGCTGAATTTGCGTTCTGCAGGTAAAAAAGATCTATACGGCTTGTGTACACCGACCAAAATTGGAGAGGAAACCTTCTCATACGGCATCGGTGTTTTGGTTGATGATGACACCGCGGAGTTTGATCTTACGCAGATGGAACAGGCTGGTTATCGCATTTGGGATGTAAAGCCGGGAACTTATGTTGTATTCGATTGCAACGGAGATGATGCTGACTGCATCAGCAACACCTGGACAAAGTTTTATCAGGAATTTCTACCGCAAATGGGTTATGAGGCGGAAGCGGAAACGGACTATGAGGTCTACCCAGAGAACGGCCCCAAAGGACTATTCTGCCAGTTGTGGATCCCTGTAAAAAAGAAATGAAAATAAGGGACTCTGCTTTGGCAGAGTCCCATAATTTTTACAGTTGCAACAGACGATCCAAAATGGCATTGGCGGCATCGGCTTTGGATTGAAGTGGAAGCTGCAGGGTGTCATCCTGGGTGATCAGAGTGATGACGTTGGTATCCACACCGAAGCCAGCACCGGGAGTGGTGAGGCTGTTGGCACAGATCATGTCCACATTCTTTTTCGTGAGCTTTCCGCGGCTGTTCTCCAGCAGGTTTTCCGTTTCCATGGAGAATCCGCAAATCACCTGACCGGACTTGCGGTTCTGTCCCAGATAAGAAAGAATATCCGTGGTGCGCTTCAGGGGGATGGACAAATCCGCATCTTTTTTCTTCATTTTGTTGTCACAGTAGTTTTCAGGGGTATAATCCGCCACGGCTGCGGCTTTAATGATAAAATCGCAACTGGGAGCGGCATCCGCCACGGCCTGGAACATTTCCTGAGCAGAGCGGATATTCACCACATTTATAAAGGGCGGGGGAGTCAGGGCAGTGGGGCCGGAGATGAGGGTTACATCGGCGCCACGAAGCATGGCCATCTTGGCAATGGCGTAGCCCATTTTTCCGGTGGAGTGATTGGAAATATACCGCACCGGGTCAAGAGATTCTTGGGTAGGTCCTGCGGTAACAAGCACTTTTTTGCCGGCAAGATCATGAGGCATTGCAATCTGACGCAAAATATGTTCCAACAGCAATTCCGGTTCCGGGAGCTTGCCCTTACCCTCAGCACCGCAGGCAAGGCGACCGCTGGCAGGCTCAATGACCTCCCATCCGTAGTGGCGAAGGATGTTCAGATTGTCCTGGGTCACGGGATTCTCAAACATATTGGTATTCATTGCCGGGGCGATGAGCTTCGGGCAGCGGCAAGCCAAAGCGGTAGTGGTGAGCATATCATCGGCAAGACCGTGGGCAAGCTTGGCGCACACATTGGCGGTTGCCGGGGCAATGATCATCAAATCTGTACGCTCAGCCAGAGAAATATGCTCCACATTGTGAGAAAAGTTCCGGTCAAAGGTATCTACCATGGTGCGTCGACCGGTGAGCTGCTCAAAAGTCAGGGGCGTGATGAATTTTGTGGCATTTTCTGTCATGACCACTTCCACAGCGGCATGCTGCTTCACAAGAGCAGATGCCAGGGCTGCGGCCTTATAGGCGGCGATTCCGCCGGTTACGCCCAGAAGTACGGTTTTTCCTCTCAGCATGGGAATTCCTCCAACTTTCAGATATTCATATTATACCGCCGGTACCGCAAATTGTAAAGAGTGCATTTTGCTTGCATTTTTACGAAATCGATGGTATAATTACCATGTATGTATTACAAATTTGCACTGTATCCCGATGAATAGGGAACGGCAGCAAGGAGGATACTATGAAAAAAGGTAATTTAACTGTTCGTAAAATGGTGATTCTGGCCATGCTCAGCGCCATTCTGCTGGTGATGCAGGTTACCGGTATCGGCATGATTCCGTTACCCGGTTTTAAGCTGACCATCATGCACATTCCGGTGATCCTGGGCGCAATTTTGCTTGGTCCAGGTGAGGGCGCATTTCTGGGCTTGGTGTTTGGTCTTTGTTCCGTGTGGGCAAATACCACCACTCCCGGTGCTACCAGCATGTTCTTCTCGCCCTTTATGAGTGCATCCGGCTGGGTAGGTGCATTGAAGGCGCTGTGGGTTTCTGTTGGTACCCGTACCCTTATGGGTTTGTGCGCTGGCTTGATTTGGAAGCTGCTGAAAAAGCTGAATCTGAATGATTTTGCTGCTTTGCCCATTACTGCAATTTTGGGAACGTTAATGAATACGGTTCTGGTTCTGGGCAGCATTTGTCTGCTGTTTCCGCAGGATTATGCTTACATGAATGCGACCACGGTGAAGGGGCTTTTCAAGCTGGTTGCCATTACTGTTGCAACCAACGGCATTGCAGAAATGCTTCTGGCTGCAATCCTGGTCACAGCAATCGGTAAGGCGCTTCTGAAGTATCTGGAAAAGAAGCAGGGGAGGTAATGCCATGTTACTTGCCATTGATATTGGAAATACCAACTTGGTCATCGGCTGTATCCATAATGATGAGATCGTTTTCAAAGCTCGTATTGCCACGGATCGCACCCGCACCTCTGATCAGTACGGCGTGGAGATCAAGAACATGATCGAAGCCTTCGGCGTGAAGGTAAAGGATATTTCCGATTGCATCATTTCTTCCGTGGTGCCACCGGTTTTTAACTCGGTTAAGACCGGCGTCATTAAGGTTATCGGAAAACAGCCTATGGTTGTTGGCCCGGGATTGAAAACCGGGCTGAATATCCACATGGATGTGCCTTCTCAGGTAGGCAGCGATCGAATCGTTATCGCCGCTGCCGCACTGGCAGAGTATAAGGCTCCGCTGATCTTGATGGATCTGGGCACTGCTACCACGATTGAAGTGGTGGAACCGGATAATTTGTATATGGGCGGCGTAATCTTCCCAGGTGTGAAGCTGTCGCTGGATGCCTTGACCAGCCGTGCGGCGCAGCTTCCCGGTATCAGTCTGGACAAGCCAAAGCAGGTGATCGGTAAAAACACCGTTGACTGTATGCGAAGCGGTATGATGTTCGGCACCGCTGCCATGATCGACGGCTTGGTCGATCGTATTGAAGAGGAGCTTGGGCATAGCTCAACCCTAATCGCCACCGGTGGTATGGCACAGTTTATTACGCCTCTGTGTCGCCACAAGATTATTCTGGAGAAGGATCTGCTTCTGAAGGGTCTGAATATCCTCTATAAAAAGAATAAGCGGTAACCGTACTGCCATTCCAAGAGATTTGGAATGGCAGTTTTTTTATGTTCTGTTTGTCCACTACACCACATAGTCTTGCATGGGAGTTGATGCAAATGAGATGTCCGTGGAATGAATTGCTGTCGGTGCTGCCAACATGGATGCGCCGGGAGGTGGACGAGCTGAGCCGGGATACTTTGCAGGAGCTGCGCCTTCGCAGAGGACAACCGCCGGAACTGATCTGTAAAAACGGAAGGTTTTCATTAAAACGAAAAATAGCCCAGGATGACTTGTCTTTTGTGGTGAATACTGCTTCCCGGTATTCTCCATGGGCAGCAGCCACAGTGGGACAAGGCTACATTACCGCACCTGGTGGTCATCGCATTGGGCTGTGTGGTGAGGCTGTTGTTCAGCAGGGAAGTATGACCGGCTTGCGGCAAATTTCCTCCCTATGCATCCGCATTGCTCGGGATTTTACCGGAATTGCGGATAAATTGGCTTGTCATCGTGGATCTTTGTTGATTCTTGGCAAGCCCGGAAGCGGAAAAACCACTCTGTTACGGGATTTGATTCGTGTGCGTGGGAAGTGCGAGCATATTTCAGTGGTGGACGAGCGATGTGAACTGTTTCCGGCGGCTTTGGCTCCGGAAGGGTATGTGGATGTGTTGTGCGGTTGCGGTAAGCCCCAGGGTGTGGAGTTGCTTTTGCGGACAATGAGTCCGGATACCATTGCGGTGGATGAAATCACATCGAAGGCGGATTGTGAAGGGCTGCTGCACTGCGGTTGGTGCGGTGTGTCGCTTTTGGCAACGGCTCATGCAGCCTCCAAAATGGATTTTCTCTCACGACCTGTCTACAAGCCTTTGGTAGAGAGTGGGCTGTTTTCTCATTTGGTTATTTTACGGTCTGATAAAACTTGGACGGTGGAAAGGATGGACGTATGAACCTCAAAATCGTTGGTGCAGGTATGATCATCGCCGGTTGCGGCGGTGTGGGATTTTCAATGGCGGCCTCTCACCGTCGGGAGGAAAAGGCTATGCGGCAGATGATCGCAGCGCTGGACTATATGGGATGGGAGTTGCAATATCGGTTAACACCTTTGCCGGAACTTTGCCGTAAGGCTGCCGGTGAAAATAGTGGGGCGGTGAAGGATGTCCTTATGACGCTATGTGCGGAACTGGAAAGTCAGATTGCACCAGATGCCTCGGCTTGCATGAAAGCGGCGCTGAAAAAGCATCCCAAGATACCGCTGCGCCTGAAAAAAGCCATGGAACAGTTGGGGTTATCCCTTGGACGATTTGATTTGCCGGGGCAACTGAATGGATTGGATTCTGTTCGCCATCAATGCCGCAGAGAATTGGATGAGCTGACCCGTGACCGATCGGTGCGGCTGCGCAGTTATCAAACGCTGGGGTTGTGCGCCGGTTCTGCACTGGCGATTCTGTTTTTATGAATATTGATCTCATATTTAAAATTGCTGCCATCGGTATCATTACATCCATATTGAATCAGGTGCTTGCCCGTTCAGGGCGGGACGAGCAGGCCACCATGACTACACTTGCTGGACTTGTAGTGGTGCTGATGATGGTGGCTCGTGAGATTTCTGATTTATTTACACTGGTTAAGGAGCTGTTTGGTTTCTAATGACACAGTTTTGGCAAGGTGCGGCGCTGGTGCTGGTAACGGTGATTTTGGTGTTGGCATTGGGTAAGCATAGCAAGGAAACTGCCATGCTTATTACTTTGTCTGCATGCTGCATGGTCTGCTGTCTGGCTATATCCTATTTAAAACCGGTAATCGATTTTATTGAGAAACTGCGAATAGTGGGAAATTTGGACAGCGAGAGCCTGCAAATTATGCTAAAAGCCGTGGGGATCGGCATTACCGGACAGATCGCTGGGATGGTTTGTGCGGATTGCGGAAACAGCGCATTGGGTAAAGCCTTGCAGATCCTTACGGCAGCGGTGATTTTATGGCTGTCTTTGCCGCTGATGACCCGGCTTTTGGAGCTGGCAGAGGAGATTTTGGGAGGCGTATGAAACGGTTATTTCTCATAATTGCGCTGTTTTGCCTACTCCCCATGCCGGTAAGGGCTATGGAAATATCTCCGCCTGAGGCGCCGGATTCTGCACAAAATTTGATGCCGGAGGAAAGCGCCAGTTTCGGTGAGGATTTGCTGTATGTGTTTCGTGCAGCTGTTCAGGAAATTGAACCGGAGATTGCCCAATGTGGATTGGTTTGCTTGGGGATTATCGGGATCCTTATGCTTGCCTCTATGGTGCAAAGTATCCCCGGAAGCAGCGTAAATGTAACGGAAATGGCATCGACCTTGGCAATCGCTATTCTTTTATTCGGCAATACCCAAACCTTGATCGGTGCGGCTACGGATACAGTGGATGAACTGAGCGCATACGGAAAGCTTCTGCTTCCGGTGATGACAACCGCTATGGCAGCTCAGGGAGGAACGACGTCCTCCGGTGCGTTGTACGTCGGCACGGCATTTTTTGATACACTCCTGAGTTCGCTGATCTCTCAATGGCTGGTACCAATGATTTACGGCTTTTTGGCTCTGGGGGTTGCGAACAGCGCTATGGGGCAGGATATCCTGAAAAAACTCAGAGATTTGCTGAAGGGTGCTGCTACATGGTGTCTAAAGACGGTGCTTTACATATTTACCGGATATATGACGATAACTGGGGTCATCAGCGGCACCACCGATCAAGCTGCCATGAAAGCGGCAAAATTGACCATTTCCGGTGCTGTGCCGGTTGTGGGTGGAATACTCTCCGATGCGTCGGAGTCAGTGCTAGTGGGAGCTTCTGTGGTGAAAAACGCAGTTGGTATCTATGGTGCGGTGGCATTATTTGGCGTTGTAATTCTGCCTTTTTTGCGGATCGGCGTGCAGTATCTTATGCTAAAGCTGACCGCTTCTGTGTGCAGTGTGTTTTCCTGTAAACGGGCAGGGGAGTTGGTACAGGATTTTTCCGGGGCCATGGGTTTGCTGTTAGGGATGACTGGAGCTATGTGTCTGATTTTCTTAATCAGTATTGCGTGTTTTCTGAAAGGTGGTGTGGGATGAGCGGATATTTGATCAGCATTGTTGCTGCGGCGCTGGTGTGCAGCATCGTACAAAAAATGTTGGGTGAGAAGGGAACCGTTGGCCTGATGGGGAAGCTTTTATCCGGCGTATTTCTGGTGCTGACGCTGATTACGCCATTGCGGTCGTTCAGAATTCAGAATCCCGGCTCTATTACCCACATCTATACCCAGGAAGCACAGCGGGTTACAGCAGATGGAATGGATCAAGCCAGGGAAGCAATGGCAGATGGCATAAAGAAGCGCACCGAGGCATATATCTTGGACAAAGCCGCCGGGATGGACGTGGTGCTGTCGGTGGAGGTGATACTGGATGAAAGTGAGATTCCGGTGCCTGAGTCCGTCCAACTGACGGGAGCAGTGTCACCTTATGCCAAACAGCGGCTGACAATGATCATGGAAGAGGATCTGGGGATCGATAAGGAGCATCAGACATGGATATGACCGCCATTGGCGCTAAAGCTAAGGAATTGGGAAAAAAGTATAAGTATGTACTGCTCATATTGGCGGTGGGTATTGTCCTCATGCTGATTCCCGGCAGAAACAAGGAAGCACCAACTTCACAACCGGAACCGTCAACGTCTGTTTTTGCTGATGAGCGCAGTTCGTTGGAGAAGATACTCTCACGTATTGATGGAGCGGGGAAGGTGGAACTGTTATTGACCTATGCCGCTGGAGAAACCACGATTTACCAAGTTGATGAGGACCAAAGTGATAGCGGTGTGCGGTTAGAAACTGTGGTAATCACAGATGGGAACCGAGCGGAAAACGGGCTTGTATCGCAGATCCGGGCTCCGGAATATCTGGGGGCAGTGGTGGTGTGCCAGGGAGGTAATGATCCTGCGGTGAAGCTGGCAATTGCAGAAGCGGTTGCAGATGCCACCGGATTGCGGATGGATCAAATTTCTGTATTAAAAATGAAGTAAATGGGGGATTAATATGAAGAATTGGAAGAAAAACTGGAAGAAGAATTTGATCGCCGTGGGTGTTTTGGTGACGGTCTGCGCAGGTATTTACATCAACTGGCTCTATAACGGCGGCGATGCGAAGAATCTTACGGATACTTTGGACAGCCAAAAGGTCATGTCCGATGATACGCTGATTTTAGACGATTCTGCTCATCAGGTCGGCGGGGAAACGGACAGTATGACCGATTATTTTGCGGCTGTGCGCTTGTCTCGTCAGCAGGCACGGGATAGCGCTGTGTCCCTTTTGCAGGAGGCTATGGCTTATGAGGGCGAAAATGCAGAGGCTTCGTCTGAGCAGTTGGAGCAGATCATTCAGACTGCGCTGTGTGAAGCACAAATTGAGAGTCTTGTAATCGCTAAGGGATACAGCGACTGCGTGGCATACATGAATGACAATGGGATCTCTGTTGCGGTTGCCGCCCCGGAAGGTGGGCTTGCTCAAAAGGATGTATCTTTGATTGCGGATATTGTGATGACGCAGGCTGATCTGAGTTTCACTGATATTCGGGTGGTGGAGGTTTCTTGAAAAATCTGTTGTAATTTTCCTTTGGCTGTGGTATAATGTTTAAAAATATGCTGTGCTGCGCACAGTGACATGTTTAGGAGGACTTCACCATGGCTGAGAATAAGCAGTATATTGCCCGCAACCAGGAAAAAGGCACTGTTTTTATTTCTGAGGAAGTGATCAGCAGTGTTGTGCTGCAGGCTATGAAAGATATTGACGGCTTTGTGGCCATCAGCACCACCCCCGGCAAGGAGATTATTGAGCTGATCAGCAAGAAGCAGTGGGGTAAGGGTATTAAGGTCGTGATCGGTGACGACGATAGCTTGGAAGTTGAGTGCAACATCATTATCAACTTCGGTTACAATGTGATGGACGTTGCCAATGCGGTGCAGAAGGCTGCCGCTGAGGCGCTGGCCGGTTCTGCCGGTATCGATAATGCCAGCATCAATGTAAATGTTTGCGGCATCGTCCGGGAATAAGGTGATACTATGACCAGAGCAAACGCCAGAGAACTGGCTGTCCATTTGATCTATGGCCGCAATTTCACCGGTGAAGAGCCGGAGGAAGTAGTGGCTGTTCGGCTGGCCAAAGAGTATTACGCAAAGCTGTCCGAAGAAAATGAAGTATATGCTGAGCGCCCCAGTAAGGCCCAGATGGTCTACCTGGATAAGGTTGTTGCCGGTGTTGCCAATCGGGAGGATGACCTGAATGCCCAGATCAGTAAATATGCCATTGGTTGGGACATCACCCGTATTTCCCGACTGACCCGAGCCATTATGCAGTTGGCAATTTTCGAGATCCTCTATGTGGAGGACGTACCTACCGGTGTTGCCGTTTCCGAGGCTGTTCGCCTTGCCAAGAAGTATGATGGCGACGATACCGGTTCCTTTGTCAATGGCATTCTGGGCAGCTTCGCCAGGAGCCTGACTCCCGAGGAAGTAAAATGAGCGTCATTGGGTTCGATACCAGTAATTACACCACCTCTATTGCGTATTTTGACGGCGTAGACGGTGTCAATGAATCCCGTTTGCTGAGTGTTAAACCCGGCGAGCTGGGACTGCGACAGAGTGACGCGGTATTTGCCCATACAAAAAGCCTGCCGGAGCTTTCCGGCAGGCTGTTTTCCCGTGTTTCCCATTCACAGATTCAGGCGGTGGGTGTCAGTACCCGTCCCCGGGCTGTGGAGGGCAGCTATATGCCCTGTTTCATGGTTGGCTATAGCCATGCGAAGCTTTTGGCAGATGCTTGCAAGGTGCCTCTGGTGGAGGTTTCCCATCAGCAGGGGCATGTTGCCGCATCCTTATGGAGCGCAAATCGCTTGGATTTGATGGATCAGCCTCATTTGGCATGGCATCTTTCCGGTGGTACCACGGAGCTTTTGCTGGTGGAACCGGATGGATATAATGTTCGTTGCACTAAGATTGGCGGCACTACGGACATTTCCGCCGGTCAGCTCATTGACCGCACCGGTCAGCTTCTTGGTCTGCCGTTTCCTTCGGGAAAGCATTTGGATGCATTGAGCAAGGAAGCGCAGGGCAGGGAAGTGTTCCGGGTCAAGTGCCCGGGGATGGAGTTTTCGCTGTCCGGTGTGCAAAATAAGGTTCAGCAATTCCATCAGGGCAATGATGCGGGAACTGCCGCATATGCACTGCGGTGCGTTGCCCAGGCGGTGTTTCAGGCTACTCAGAATGCCCGGAAGGCGTATCCTGGCTTGCCGGTAGTTTTCTCCGGCGGCGTGGCATCCAATTCTATGCTCCGGGAGATCATAGCACCTCTTGATCCGATTTTTGCGCAGCCTCAGTTCTCAACGGATAATGCCATGGGCGTGGCTGTACTTGCCCATCGGGCTCTGGGAGGTTAATATGGACGTCCTTTCCATAACCCAGATCAATGAATATATCCAAAAGAAAATGGATCAGGATTCTCTTCTGTCCGGATTGGCTGTCCGAGGGGAGATCAGTAACTATAAGCAGTACCCCTCCGGGCATCATTATTTCACCTTGAAGGATGAGGGCGCAGCGCTTCGTTGTGTCATGTTCAAGGGTAATGCCATGCGTTTGCGTTTTCGCCCGGAAAACGGCATGAAAGTCATTGCCATGGGCAAAATTTCCGTGTTCCCCAGGGATGGCGCCTATCAGCTTTACTGCACGTCCATGGCCATGGATGGCATTGGCGACCTCCATGCAGCATTTGAACAATTGAAGAAAAAATTGGCTGCACAAGGCCTTTTCGATCCGGCACATAAGAAGCTGATCCCCCAGTATCCCGGTGTGATCGGTATTGTCACAAGCTCCGCTGGTGCTGCACTGCACGATATGCTTCGTATTCTGCGCCGACGCTATCCGCTGGCGCAGGTGCGGCTTCTGCCCGCTCGTGTTCAGGGTGTGGAAGCGCCTGGGGAGATCGCAGCTGCGATCGGTTATGCGAATCATTACAAGCTTGCAGATCTGCTGATCGTTGGTCGTGGCGGGGGTTCTATTGAAGATTTATGGGCTTTTAATGATGAGCGTGTGGCACACGCTATTTATCAGTCTCAAATTCCGGTGATTTCCGCTGTAGGTCACGAACCGGATGTGACGATTTCTGACTATGTTGCGGATCTTCGTGCAGCTACTCCCTCCAATGCTGCGGAGTTGGCTGTTCCGGATCAGGATGCATTGCGGCAGACGCTGGATGCCATGTCATCGACCATGGCAACGGCCCTAAACCGACAGATTACCAATGGACGCCGGCATTTGCGGATTTTGGCGGCATCTTCTGCACTCCAGAGTCCGGAAGGCTACCTGAATCAGAGAAGAAATGCGGTGGAAAATCTGCAAAATCGACTGATTTCTGCGCAAAAACAGCAGATTAGCCGGAAAAATCAGCGCTATATCGCTTTGACTGCAAAGCTGGACGCCATGAGTCCTCTTAAGGTTCTCACCAGAGGCTATGCCATGGCGCAGACTTCCGACGGAAGTGTGATCCGCTCCGTTTCTCATGTTGCGCCTGAGGATCATTTGACGATTTCTCTTGCCGATGGCAAGGTGGAAGCCACCGTTATCAACATTGAGGAGGCACCAAAATGAATCAGCAAAATGCTACGTTTGAATCGAATATGCAACGTCTGGAGCAGATCGTCCGGGCAATGGAACGGGGAGATGTCCCTCTGGAGGAGTCGCTGAAGCTGTTTCAGGAGGGTACCGAGCTTGTCCGCAAGTGTTCTCAGCTGTTGGATGAAGCCCAGATGCAGGTACAGGTTGTGATGACTGCTCCCGATGGTAGTCCTGTGATGGAGGAAATGGCCGATGAATCCGCTTTTTGAGCAAAGAACTGCCGATTATAAGGCATATATTGAGCAATATCTGGCGGATTGGTACGGTCAATATCAGTGCGAACCCCAGTCTGTTTTGTATGATGCGGTACGCTACAGCCTGCTGGCAGGCGGCAAGCGGCTGCGCCCGGTATTCGCCTTTGAATTTTGCCGGATGTGTGGTGCGGATTGGAAAAAAGCCGCTCCCTTTGCAGCTGCAATTGAAATGATCCACACCTATAGCCTGATCCATGACGATTTGCCATCCATGGATAACGACGATTTTCGCCGTGGCAGACCCACCAATCACAAGGTTTATGGCGAAGCGATGGCCATTTTGGCCGGCGATTCACTCCTGACTGATGCCTTTGCGGTTGCCGCTCAGGCGGGCAGCGTGGAGGGTATCAAAACCATTGCCAATTGTGCCGGTTTTAATGGCATGGTAGGCGGTCAGGTTCTGGATATTATGAGCGAACAGCGTACCTTGACCGAGGAAGAGGTTCTTGCCATTCAGAGTAGAAAGACCGGCGCGTTGATCGTTGCGGCTTGTGCTTGCGGTGTGATTGCCGGTGGAGGAAGCAAAGAGCAGGTTGACGAAGCCATACGCTTTGCATCCATGTTGGGGTTGGCATTTCAAATTCGGGACGATATGCTGGATGTTATCGGCACTCAGGAGCAGATGGGTAAGGGTGTTGGTACGGATGGTACAAAGAATACCTTTGTTCGCTTGCACGGTCTGGAAACCTGTGAAAAACTTGTGCATCATTATACATCTATGGCTATTGAATCTTTGAATGTGTTTCAGGATAGTGCGTATATGCAATCTCTAGCCCTGGCGCTTACAGATAGAAATAACTAGGAGAGAATAGAGGTTCATACAATGTTCGAGAAACTATTTAAGCTGAAAAAGAACAATACCAATGTCCGCACGGAAATTGTTGCCGGTATTACCACATTCATGACCATGGCATATATTCTTGCGGTCAACCCCAGTATTTTGGCTGATGCAGGCATGGATGCCACTGCTGTTCTTCTGGCGACAGCCATTGCATCTTTCATTGCCTCTGTCATTATGGGTCTTACATCCAATATGCCCTTCGTGCTGTCTGCCGGTATGGGCTTGAACGCATATCTTGCCTATACGGTGGTTCAGGGCATGGGCTACAGCTGGCAGATTGCTTTGCTTGCTGTGTTTGCGGAGGGCATTATCTTCATCGTGCTGTCCCTGACCAATGTCCGTGAGGCTATCTTCAACGCCATTCCCTTGAACCTGAAACGGGGCGTTTCTGTTGGTATTGGCTTGTTTATCGCATTTATCGGTCTTCAAAACGCTGGCTTGGCCGTGGATTCTTCCACCCTTGTGACCATTACCAAGTTCACTGAGAACTTTAATACCAACGGCATTTGCGCAATTTTGGCGGTGGTTGGTCTGTTGCTGACTGCGGCGTTACATATTAAGCGTGTTAAGGGTGCTATTTTGATTGGCATTGTGGGCACTTGGGTGTTGGGCATCATTTGCCAGCTTGTGGGCATTTATGTGCCTGCTCCCGATGCGGGCTTCTACAGCCTGATTCCCTCCAAGTTCATTTCCTTCGAATTCTCCAAACTGGGCGAAACCTTTGGTCAGTGCTTTACCGTGAATTTTAAAGAGATCCGCATTGTTGACTTCATTGTTGTCATCTTTGCATTCTTGTTCGTGGATCTTTTTGATACTCTGGGTACTTTGATCGGTGTTAGTACCAAGGCAAATATGCTGGACAAGGACGGCAAGCTTCCCGGTATTCGTGCGGCGCTGATGTCCGATGCTATCGGTACCTCTGTGGGCGCAGTTCTGGGCACCTCTACCATCACCACCTTTGTGGAGTCGGCATCCGGTGTGGGTGTGGGCGGCAGAACCGGTCTGACTGCGATTGTTGCCGGTTTGCTTTTCTTGCTGTCCACCATCTTTGCTCCGCTGTTTACCACCATTCCTTCTTTTGCCACCGCTCCTGCGCTGATCATGGTAGGCTTTTTGATGGTCTCCTCTGTGGTTGAGATTCGCTTCGATGACGATAATTTGACCGAAGCCATCCCTGCCTATCTGGCTATCATCGCTATGCCGCTGTTCTACAGCATTTCTGAGGGCATTTCCATCGGTATCATTTCCTATGTGGTGCTGAATATGGTTACCGGCAAGTTCAAGAAGATCAACCCCTTGATGTATGTTCTTGCGGTTTTGTTTATCCTCAAGTATATTTTCCTGTAATGAAAGGAATCCGATATGAATAAGATCTATATTCCTGCGGGCTACACGCCCGTTTTGGACGAATACGATACCCAGCGGGCCATTGCCTACATCAAGAAGACCTTTCAGGATGAGTTTTCCGGTGCGCTGAATTTGAAGCGTGTGTCCGCACCGCTGTTTGTTACGGCTGACTCCGGTCTGAACGATAACCTGAATGGTTTTGAGCGGCCGGTATCTTTTGACGTACCTGCTGTGGGCAACGATGCTCAGGTGGTACATTCTCTGGCTAAGTGGAAGCGACTGGCTCTGAAGCGTTACGGTTTTGGCATCGGTAACGGTCTGTATACCGATATGAACGCCATCCGCCGTGATGAGGATCTGGACAATGTCCACTCCATTTACGTTGACCAGTGGGACTGGGAGAAGGTTATTACCCGGGAAAACCGGAATCTGGATTACCTGAAGCTGATTGTCCGAGCCATTGTTACCGCAATTTGCAATACCAATGACCGGCTCCATGTGCGCTATCCCCAGCTTCGGGTGAACCTGAGCAGGGAAGTGGCCTTCATTACTACTCAGGAGCTGGAGGATATGTATCCCGATTTGGATGGACATGGCCGTGAGGACGCCTTCGTTCGGGAGCATCCCACCGCCTGCATCATGCAGATTGGCGGCAAGCTCCGCTCCGGAAAGCCCCACGATGGCCGTGCCCCTGACTATGACGATTGGAGCCTGAACTGCGACATTTTCTTCTGGAATGATGTTCTTGGCCGCTCTTTGGAGATTTCCTCCATGGGCATCCGCGTTGATTCCGAGGCATTGGATCGCCAGCTTACTATTAAGGGTTGCGATGACCGCCGTGAGCTGCCCTTCCACAAGATGCTGCTGAATGATGAACTGCCCCTGACCATTGGTGGCGGTATCGGTCAGTCCCGTCTGTGTATGATGATGATGGGCTGTGCACATATTGGCGAGGTGCAATCCAGCGTCTGGGATCACCAGACCGTTGAGGCATGCGAAAAGGCAGGTATTCGTCTGCTGTAATATAAAATCCGCTGCGCATTGCGGCGGATTTTGTCTTTTTGACTTTCCAACACATGATGATTATGATACAATATTGATATACTACATACAATTGGAGGAGTTTTGTATGATACGTACAAATCTGACCAAAGTACTCAGGGCGATGGTTATGATTACGTTGTTGACTTGTGTGTGCTTCTGTGCTGGTTACGGTGCAGAGGAGCTCAGGGAATCAGCAGTGTCTAGTAATCTCAATGATAAAGACTATGTGTATGATCGCTGGGCTTCGCAGATCAAATCCCATTTGGTGAAAAACAGCGATGGAACCTATACCCGTGTGGAATATACAGGCATGGAATTGGTTGTTGAGGAGTATGACAGTAATTATGCGTTTACTTCCGGCCGCACTATATTTATGGAACTGCCAATTTATGGTGGTTTTTATGAGGGAGAATCCTATAATTTTCTCATTTTCGGACAGGAGAATCCTGAGGAAAACAATTCTACAGAAGTGATCCGGGTGGTTAAGTATGATAAGTCTTGGAATCGTTTGGGTGCAGCCAGCCTGAATGGTGCCAATACGACAATTCCGTTTGATGGTGGTACACTTCGATGCTCGGAGTACAACGGCTATTTATACATCCGTACATGCCATGAGATGTATAACAATAACGGCGTTAATCATCAGGCTAATATGATGATAAATGTGCGGATCCATGACATGGCAATAACCGATTCTACCTATGCGGTTATGAATAATGAGAGCGGATATGTTAGTCATTCCTTTAATCAGTTCGTTTCTACTGAAGACGGTAAGTTGGTAACGGTTGACCATGGTGACGCATATCCTCGTGCGATTGTTTTGATGCGGTACTTTGCACCCGCTGGTCAGGATAGATTTATGACTCCAAAATTTGTCAATAATCGCTATGGCTATGTGGAATCTGTGAATATTCTATCCATTTCCGGTGAAATAGGCGCCAATGACACCGGCGTGAGTGTGGGTGGCTTCGAGGTTTCCTCATCGTCATATTTGCTGGCCGGTAATACTGTGAATCAGGATGCTTCTTTTGATCCGGATGCGCAGCGCAATGTTTTCATTTCCTCCACACGGAAGAATAATTTTACTTCGGCTGGAACCACAATCAATTTCCTGACGAATTATACCGATGGAGACAACGTAAATTTACATACACCAACGCTGGTTGAAATTACTAACGAACGTTATCTGGTCTTATGGATAGAAACGCGCGATAATGTGGATGTGCTTCGGTATGTTTTTGTGGATGGAAATGGCAATGTAACTAGCAAAGTATATTCTGCCGGTTCGGCACTGTCTGACTGCCAACCCGTAATTTCTGAAAATAAATTGGTATGGTATGTGACCAATAATTCCAAACCCGCATTTATGTCTATTGATCTGAATGATCCCTCTTCCGTCACACATGAACATATCTATACCTATGAATTTTTGCGCTACCCTGGATATACCACGGATGGCGAGCTTTCCAGCCAATGTTCCGTCTGCGGTATTGACGGCGAAGCAGTCAGAATTCCTGCTATTTGCAATGCAGAAGAGTACAATATATATCGAGTCGATCAGGAGCCTACTTGTGATACGGATGGTTATGCGTATTATCAGTGGAAAGAACTATGGAAATATGATGTTATCCAATATGTTTTTGGCGGCAAAATTCCTGCCACTGGTCATAAGTTTGTTTTAGATACAGTGGAATCTTCTTGTACGGAGAATGGAACGATTACCAAAACATGTGCGCAATGTGGATATGTAACGGTTGAAATGATTCCGGCCAAAGGACATGATTATCAAATGACAATCATAACACCACCTACTTGCACAGAGGCTGGAGAAGTCAGCAGGATTTGCAGTGTCTGCGGCGATGAAGTAATGGTAGATGTTGATCCAACTGGGCATTCCTACAAACCCACATTAGTTGCAGCTACTTGTATAAAAGATGGATATACACTTCATGCTTGTGCTGCTTGTGGTGATAGTTTCAAAACTGATACCGTGAATGCTACAGGACATTCTTATAGCGTAAGTATCATGCAGCCGACTTGCACAACTGCGGGTGTTAACAGTTACCAGTGTAAGTTCTGTAAGAATAATTATACGGAGTCTATTCCTGCCCTGGGGCATAGCTACGCAAACGGCACTTGTGGTACCTGCGGTGCTGAGGATCCCAACTACGTTCCCGTGGTTGCTCCCACCATCGGCCTGAAGTACCCCAACCTGTCCCTGGAGGACACCGTTAAGATGAACGTGTTCTTCTCTCTGGATCAGGACATCGCCTTCGATAAGAT
>JAZONA010000056.1:0-6764 GCA_045654265.1 Faecousia sp. | reverse complement strand
TCGACAGCGCTCTGTACGCCTGCGGCGTTTACACCGCAGCCGACGGCAACACCTACTGCACCGGTATCCTGCCCTATAGCCTGGGCTCTTACTGTGGCAACCAGGCAGAATCTACGCCTCTGGCCGCTGCCATCGCTGTCTACGGCTACTACGCTGCTATCTATTTCGCAAAATAATAATACTCGTAGGGGCGGTCATTGACCGCCCCTACTGGTTTGTATGTATCGGACATTGACGTCCCCCGGTGTGGTGTGATACCATAGATAAAAAAGGAGGTGTGCCGATGATTCAGGTATTGTGTGTGAATATTTCCGGTGCAACGGATGCGGACTATCGGTTGCTGTATCGGCTTGCCTCCCGGGATCGCCGGGAACGGGCAGATCGGTATCTGCATCGGGAGGATGCTCTGCGGTGCGTCACAGCCTATGCCCTATTGTGCTATGCCACCGGCTGCAGCGAACCATCCGTAGTATGTACAACGGAGGGGAAGCCCTATCTTCCGGATATGCCGGATTTGTATTTTAATTTGACCCATTCCGGTGATTTTGTGGCCATTGCTTATGGCACTACACCGGTGGGGATTGATATGGAAAAGATTCTATTGGATGGGGTTCACCCGGGGATTGCACAGCGGTTCTTTGCGCCTGCAGAACAGCAGGAGGCCACTACGCCGGAGGGCTTTTTCCGAGTCTGGTCGATGAAAGAAAGCTACCTGAAATATCTGGGAACCGGACTTTCTTATCCCATGCAATCGGTGGATGTATTGTCACCGGAGCTTTTACCAGCGTTTTACGTTACGGAACTTGAGGGGTATGCTTTGGCAGTTTTCTCCCCGGATCGGGATAAGAAAGTGGATGTGTTACCCTTTTCACACCTGATATCTTCGGCTGTGCGATGACTCGGTAAAATAAGAGAAGTGGCAATTTTCTGGTGTGGAAATTTACATCTTTTTCACATATGTCTGGGAAAAAGTTGCTATCATGAAGAAAAAAGGGGGATCATCATGAAACAACGGATTTTTCCTATGGTTCTGTTTACAGCCGGAGCGGTGCTGACCGCAGTATCGTTTCAACCGGATTGGTTGCAGGAAATCGCGTGGCTTTTGTTTTTGACCGGTGTTCCTTTGACGGCAGTTGGACTGTTCCGCCTGATTTTCACCAAAACAGTCAGCAAACATGTTCATATTTCCACGACCCTGACCTCCTTGGGCATGTCTGCATTTGCCGGTGCAGGTCTAAATTGCGGTTTTATTTTGATGATTCTCGAGCGTTCTACCTTAATGCGCCCGGCGTGTGCTGTGGTGGTTGCGGTGAGCTTGTGTATGTGCGTATCGCTACTGGTGATGTACTTTGTTTTCAGAAGCTGGCGCTGGTCCTGGTTGGGATTTATTCTGGACGCAGTTCGTGGGTTTTTGTTCCTTCCAATGATGACGCTTGCGGCCGCTATTGTTATCAGTATTGTGGAAAATTGGTATAAATACGGGGAAATTGCTATTTCCGTATAAAGATGAGGGAGAAAAAATGAAAAAAACGACACGAATCATCATGATCGCTGCGGTGGCGGTGGCAGGCTTGTCTACTGTGGGATTTTTCATTGCTGTATTATTTCAACATTATTTGGTCGAAGCCTATGGCGGCAATGTGCAGCAGCTTTATTTTATGGTGCCCATGGGAGATATGATTTCCTGCTTCGGCGCATTGGCGATCGCATTGGCCATGCTGTTTGTGGTGTGCAATGAGCGGTATCCGCTGAAGCTGGATGCGATCTGCGCAGGTGTACTGGCAGTTGGTTTGCCGATGATCGCCGATACGGTGTCCTATACGCAGATCCGCCTGACCACCAGATATATGGAGTTGGAGGCTGCTTTGTATTACTCCCACTTGCTATCTATATGCAACATTACCCAAGCAATGCGGGATCTGGTCACGATGCTGACCTTACTTGCCTGCGGTATGAGTATTGCAATGAAGTATATCCATGAGGAAAAAGGGATTTCTTCTTGCAAAGATTCTGATTGTGTGGTATAATATGCAATATCACTAGGAAAGGAGATTGGCTATGAAAGAAATTAAGGATTTAAGCAAGATCCTCCTGCTGGGCTTTGGCGTGGTTTCCATTGTGGTGGGCGTGGCGGTTACACTGGCTTCCCTCCTGAAGAAAACTCCCCAGCTGGAGTCCGATTTTGAGGACTGATTGACAATCTCTAAAGCCGTGGACGTAAGTCCACGGCTTTTTAGATCCATTGACAAACAACCATCGGGGAAGTACAATGAGAATCAGAAAGGTGGGAAGATCATGAGTTGGTATGTGAGCTTTTTTGCGGCGCTGGCGGTACTGGCGGCAGCGATGGTAGTTCGCTTGTGTTGCCGGAAAATCAAAACATTGCATATCTGTATTGCGGCGGTATTGGGTGTACTGATGACATTGGGCGGCGCACCATACTATGCTCTAACGAATGGACATGTAGCCGAATCCGTGGTGCAAACGTTTACCCAAAGTCTGCGGGCATTTACAGGTGAAGCGGATTACGGTGTTATGCGAGTGACGATCCATATGGCACCTGCATGGATGCGCACGCCCTATTCGTACCTGCTTTTGGCGGTACAGATGGCAGCGCCGTTTTTGACAGTTGGTTTTATGCTGTCCCTATTTAAGAATATTTCCGCACGTTTACGGCTGTTTTTGTCCCGTTTTCGAGATATATATGTATTTTCTCAGTTAAATGAGCGGTCGTTGACCATGGCGAAGGATCTGCACAAAAATCATCCAAAGGCGAAGATTTTCTTTGCCGATGTATATGATACGGAGGATGATGCTATGGCAGAGCTGGCTCTGCAGGTCAAGGAAATTGGTGGTGTGTGCTTCAAGCAGAGTATTACGTCCATTCCGTTCCGGGGACAAAAGGGAAAAGTCACGTTTTTTGCTATACACGATGATGAGTCCCAAAATATCCACCAAAGCATGAAGCTGTTGGAGCGCTACAACCACTATCCCAACACCCATCTGTATCTGTTTTCTACGGGGACGGAGGGGGAGGTGCTGCTTTCCGGCATGGAGCGAGGCACAATGAAGGTACGGCGTGTCCATGTGGATCGGTCGCTGGTGTTCCGGCTGCTGTATGAGCAGGGAGCAAGCTTGTTTGACAGTGCCGTCAACAAGGAGATCACCGCAGTGGTTGTGGGGCTGGATGGTCGGGGTATGGAAATGCTCAAGGCGTTGAGCTGGTTTGGCCAGATGGACGGCTACAAGCTGACGATTCATGCCTTTGATGGGGCTGCGGATGCCCAGTCCGTATTTACCGCCCAATGTCCGGAGCTGATGTCCATGAGCGGCAAACAGATCCCCGGGGAATCGGAGTATGAAATTCACATCCATGGGGCTTGCCCGGTGGATTCCCAGCGGTTTGCCCAGGAGATCTTAAACATCGACGCAACTTGGGTTTTTGTATCCAGTGGTTCCGATGAGGAGAATATCCGCATTGCTGCCATGCTGCGTACCCAGTTCCGTCGGAGGGGCTGCAACCCTCAGATTCGTGCCGTGGTAGCAGACAGCGGACTTTTCCCAGCGCTGGAGAAAGCGGCTAACCATGTGGGTCAGAACTATGAAATTCAGCCGGTGGGCGATCTGGCATCTTGCTATACAGAGGCCGTGATCATGCAGTCCGATGTGGAGGCGGATGCTTTCCGCCGGCATCAGGGATACTGTAATGGAGATGCTGACCGGGAGGAGGATTTTTGGCGGCTGGAGTATTGCTACCGTTCCTCCGTGGCTTCTGCCATCCATGCCACTGCCCGGAGAAAATGCCTGGAATGGGCACAGATTCCGGAGTCGGCTTTGACCTATGAGCAGCGCCATGGGCTGGAGGTTTTGGAGCATCGGCGGTGGAATGCTTATATGCGCAGTGAAGGTTATGTTTACAGCGAAAACAGAGATGATTTGGCGAAAAAACACCACAATTTAGTGCCTTTCGATGCATTGTCTTCGGAGGATCAACGGAAGGATAGCCGGGTAGCTGCAGAAAACAGATAGTATTGACAAGGTTTCTGGGGAATGCTATAATTACAAAGATATGCAATCAACGGGAACGTCCATAGCATGGGAACACACCGGCTTGCAAAGCAAGTCGGTGTTTCTGCAACGGTCCCTAAACCGGTTTTGACCGGATTTAAGCGAGGAACATTTATGAATGCGTCTGGAACTTTATCCCGGCTTCGCAGCAGCAGCGGTGTGCAGGCCATAAACAGCTTCCTGCGGACGCCATGGTATGTGGTGTTGGTGGGGCTGGCAGTGGTGCTTTGCTATCTGTTTTCTCTGGAGCTGGTGGTATATACGGCCTTTGTGGCATTGGGTCTATACCTGAGCCTGATGGGGCAGGACTATCTGCCTTTGATGCCCGTGGTCATCGGTTGCTATATTTCTCCGTCCTTTTCCAACAATCCGGGACGGCACACCGAATCGGTGTTTTATCCCGGTAATGGCGGCGTTTTTTTATTCACCATTGGAGGACTGTTTTTCGTCAGTGTAATTCTGCGTTTCATTTTCGACAAGAAGCTGGGCCGGAACTTTATGAAAACCAAGCGCTCCTTGCTTGGAGGCATGGCGCTGCTGTCTGTTGGATATTTTCTGGGCGGTATAGGCATTGACGGTTATGGAAAACTGGCAATGAATAATTTGCTGTTTGCTGCTATTCAGGTGGCATCGGTGGTTGTGATGTATGTGTTGTTCACCGGCGCGGTCCATTGGGAAAAGGCTCCCAAGGATTATTTCGCATGGGTCGGGCTGATGATGGGCTTCACCGTGATGATCGAATTGCTGGAGAATTACTTCACAGGTCGGGTGTTCCAGAATGGAACCGTCAACCGGGAGCTGATTGCCACCGGCTGGGGCATGCACAATAATGTGGGCCTGCTTATGGCAATTTCCATCCCCTTTGCCTTGTATCTGGCGAAAACCAAACGCCGTGGCTGGGTTTTTACGATTTTGGCCACTGTTTTGCTGGTAGGCACCGGAATGTCCTGCTCCCGCTCGTCTATTATCGTGGGCGTGATGGGATATTTGGGTGGCGGCTTCCTGCTCTTGCGTAGCAGGGAGGGACGTAAGATTCATCTGCCGGTTTATCTGATTACAGCGTCGGTTCTGGTGGTGGCGGTGGCAGTACTGTTCAAGCCGCTGCTCAATATGTTCGATATGTTTATTGGCCAGATGGACAGCGTATCCAAGCGGGATGAGCTGTTCGCCAATGGTATGATGCAGTTTGTGGAGCATCCCGTATTCGGCGGAAGCTTCTATCCGCAGGGAGCATTTGTACCTTGGGATTGGGCAAATCTGGAGGCATTTTCCTCCTTCTTTCCGCCTCGCTGGCATAATACACTGGTTCAGGTGGCGGCATCCTGCGGCGCTGTAGGTCTGACGGGATATTTTTTCCACCGGTTCCAGACGGTGAAGCTATTCCGGGATCGGCGTAGTACCGAGAATACCTTTATTGCCATTTCCATGTTAGCGCTTTTATGCGCAGGACTGCTGGATTGCCACTTTTTTAATGTTGGTCCGGTGCTGTTTTATTCCATGGCTTTGGCCTTTGCGGAAAAATTACCTCAGGATTAAAAAACCACGGCGCAATGCGCCGTGGTTTTTGTTAACGGAAGTGTTCTGAAAGAATATCCCAGTATTCTTCGGGGATTTTGTAGCAGCTTACAAAATAGGGATTGGGATAATCCGCTTGGGAGATTTCTGTGGTTATGACCCATTCGCCGTTGACTTTGCCCAAATAGCCTTTATAGTTCGTGGCAACGGGGCAATCTTCATAAGCAAAGTACAATTTTTTCATCTGCTGGGTGTCTGTGAGGCGCTCAATGCCATCCGTTTTATAGGTAAAAGAGGTGGTTTTTTGGGCTTCGATCTGGGACACGGCATGCAAAAAATCTGCATCGGTAATATAGGTACGGTTCCAGTAAACTGTGGTCAACTCCCCGGAAGTGGGAACTTCATAATCATCGGCTACCATCAGATAGTCGTCAAGAAAAGAACGGATTGAAATAAAGGTATGTGATGGATCTTCTTCCACTTCGATGATTTTCCAGCCGCTGTCTTTGTCTTTGGCGAGGGTTTTGCCTTCGGAGTATTGGCCGCTGATTGGGGAATAATTTCGGCCTTTCCATGTTGCGTGGTTGGTATGGATTTGCGCAGAACGGTCAAATACAAATGCATCCGTTTGCCATAGAATGAACACGGCGATGCCGGTGATCAATAATATCAAAAAGCAACACAAAATAATTAAGAATTTCTTTTTCATAAGATATTCCTCCAGATAGGTTAGGTGCCACTCCCAGGGAATTTGTGTTTGCGTTCCAAATCCATTATATATCGGCGGAATGGAAAAATCAAGTAATTGCAATCCATAGGTGGCTATGGTATAATTTTCTCACGAAAGCGAGGAAATGGTATGAAAAAGATACTTTTTGTTTGCCATGGCAGGATTCCTCCGAATTTCGAAAAGTGCTTGTGCTTCTAAGGAAATCCCGATTCTAAAATTACATTTACCAACGGTTTACCAATGAAAATTGAGAGCTAAACTTGCAGAAATAAACAAACACCTGTCCACGGCAGATTCTGCCATAGGACAGGTGTTTATATTCTGTGTACAAAGCTTTGCTGGTAATTTAAATGTCAATATGATATTATTAGGTTGCTAACATTGGAATATCACGGCACTTATAGACCATTTATGAAAGAGCGATGTTTATGGAGTTTCATGAAAAATTACA
>JAZONA010000055.1:0-9768 GCA_045654265.1 Faecousia sp. | reverse complement strand
GAGGAAATTCTTTACCCGGCCATGGAGGATTTTGCCATCGATATCATCGTGGGCAAAGGCCCCAGTGCCAACTCCATTCGACTGGATCTGCCCAAATTCACCCTGGTGGGTGCCACCACCAGAGCCGGTCAGCTTTCCGCTCCCCTGCGGGATCGTTTTGGCGTATCCCTGCGGTTGGAGCTGTACACCCCGGAGGAGCTAGCAAAAATCGTCACTCGCAGCGCCACCATTCTGGGCATGGATATCGACCCTCAGGGCGCTCTGGAGATCGCTTCCCGGAGCCGTGGTACGCCCCGAATCGCAAACCGCTTCCTGCGCCGTGTTCGGGACTTCGCCCAAATTATGTGCGACGGCGTAATCACCAAGGAGGCCGCGGACATGGCTCTGCAGCGTTTGGAAGTGGATCACCTGGGTCTGGACACCATCGACCGGCGGATGCTCACCGCCATCATCCGTAACTATTCCGGTGGCCCGGTGGGCTTGGAAACTCTGGCCGCAACCATCGGCGAAGAGGCGGTGACCTTGGAGGATGTGTACGAACCTTACCTGATGCAGTTAGGCTTCCTGACCCGTACTCCCCGAGGCCGATGTGTCACAGCCTTGGCCTACGACCACCTGCACATCCCCTACGAAGGCCAAACCGGCTTCGCCATTTAACAACTTATCGGAAATTTGCATAAATCCGCAAAATATTTCAAGAATTTTTTCATAAAGGATTGACAAACGGAAATCCCTTGTGTATAATGCATTTCGTGGCATTGCCACAATCATTCATCATACCCGCGTTACGACCTGGCATCTTGGTGGGCTTTCACGGGCACAATTAACCGAAGAGAGGTAAAATCAATGTACGAAGATAAGACTTTAGTTTGCAAAGAGTGCGGCAACGAATTCGTTTTCACCGCCGGTGAGCAGGAATTCTACGCTGAGCGCGGCTTCCAGAACGAGCCCCAGCGCTGCAAGGCTTGCCGTGACGCTCGCAAGAACGCCACCCGTGGCCCCCGTGAGTTCTTCACCGCTACCTGCGCCCGTTGCGGCGGCGAGGCCAAGGTTCCCTTCGAGCCCAAGTCCGATCGCCCCGTGTTCTGCAGCGAGTGCTTCGCTCAGACTCGTAACGGCTAATATCCGTAAAATCTCACCGCTGGCTCTGCCAGCGGTGATTTTTTCTTGCATAGATTTCATAAATATGGTATTTTATAGAAAAGGGGGTATTTCCATGAATAAACAACTGTTCTCTCTCATTGCGCTGCTTCTGTGCCTGACGATGGTACTGTGTGCCTGCGGCCAGGAGGATGCCACCATCGCCACCCGTCCGTCCCACACCGAGCCTACCACGATGGAGCCTTCGGTCACGGAGCCTGACGAGCCCACAGATCCCACGCTGCCGCTGGAGCCTCAGGATCCCACAGAACCTGACACGGAAATCCCCCATTTTTCCGAAATGACTTACACACGTCCCGACGGTGAGGCACTTCTTGCCGCTTTGGAAAAGTGTGGTCAGTTGGCGACGGGGGAAAAAGAGCCCTTGATCGAAGCTATTGAGGAGTATGTGGAGCTGCTCAGTGATTTTTTAACCAATCAGCGTCTGGCCCAGATCTATTACAATCTGGATCTGACCGATGAAAGCTGGGAAACGGAATTCAATTTTTGCAACGAAAGCATCGTCTCTATTTCCTCCCGTCAGGATGCCCTTCTGCGCAAGCTTGCCGCCAGCCCTTACCGGGAGGATTTGGAGTCTGATGATCTTTTCGATGCTGATTTCTTCGATGACTATGATGGAGAAAGTATCTGGACCGAAGAATTTATCGCATTGATGGATCAGGAGCTGGAGCTGCAAACTAAGTACTATGCCGTCTATGCCGAAGCCACCGCCTCCGGCTATATTGACGATACCGGCTTCAACCAGCTGGCGGAGCTATACCTGGATATGGTCAAGCTCCGGCAAAAAATCGCCAATGCCGCCGGCTATGATGACTATATCACTTACGCCTACGAAACCCAATACGACCGGGACTTTACTCCCCAGCAAACCCGTGCGTATATCGATGAAATCGCCGCCGAATTGGCGCCGCTATATAACAAAACTTCCAACAATACCGAGTTTATTTATGGGCTTTTCGAAGAGCAGGACAGCCCCACTACCTTTGCCTATGTATCAAAGCTGGCTGAACAAACCGGTGGCTCTATTGCGGAATGCTTCGCATTGATGAACGACCATGGTCTATTCAACATTACCTTGTCCGAAAAGAAAATGGACAGCTCCTTCTGTATTTTCCTGCCGGACTATATGGTTCCTTTTGTATTTCTCAACCCCACCGGCACGAACTACGATTCTCTGACCTTGACCCACGAATTTGGTCATTTCTGCAACGGATACCTCAGTGAAGGTGCTGAGCCGAACATCGACGTAGCAGAATTTTTCAGCCAAGGTTTGGAATACCTAAGCCTTAGCTACGGTACCGGTGGATTGGATGAGATGATGATGTACACCAGTCTGTGTACCTATGTGGAGCAGGCTATGTACACGGACTTTGAGCTGACTGTTTACAGCATCCCGGAGAATCAGCTCACCGTGAATGCCCTGCGAACAGCCTTTGGAAACTCTCTGAAAAAATTTGGAATGTATCGCGACACCTTGGGTGATACCAGTTTTGTGGCTATCCCCCATTTCTATGTGTCCCCACACTATGTAATCAGTTATGTGGTCAGTAACGATGCGGCGCTTCAGCTTTACCAAATGGAGCTGTTGAATCCGGGCAGCGGTCTTGCATGCTACATGGACAATCTTGCCACCAACGAAGATCAGCTTCTCAGCTTTCTGAACCAAGCCGGGCTGAACAGTCCTTTCGCAGAGGGCCGTATCACCGACGTGAAGGAAACTTTTGCGCGTATTCTTCCGTAAACGCAAAGAAAATGCCGCCGGTTTCCCGGCGGCGATATGAGGAAAGAAAACAAGAAAGAAGCGTGTTATCCCAACTCCAGGAAATTCTTCGGATCCACCGGTGTGTCATTCAAGGTAACCCCAAAATGAACATGATCACCCACGGCAGTTTCCAGCACAGCAGAGCTGCCCACATACCCCAGGGTCTGCCCCAGCGTCACCGTGTCACCCACGGACACCTCCAGCTGCCCATCCATGCTGGAATAAGTGGTCACATAGCCACCGCCGTGGCGAACCACAACGGTGGTGCCCATGACCTCGTCCGTATAGGTGGTGTACACCACCCCGTCCGCTGCAGCGCACACCGCAGTACCGGCCTCGGCTGCGATGTCGATGCCGTTGTGGGTGCGCCAGTCACGGGTGGTTTCGTTGTAGCTCAGGCAATCCATGGCGTACTCCGATACCGTTTGCCCGGACAGAGGAAGCCCGGTTTTGGTGGGAGCCGGGGTCTGCACCGTGGGGTTTGTGGAAGAATCAGAGCCGGTGGGTTGGGTGGCTACCGCCTCCACATCCGTCCCGGCATCCAAAGCGGGATCCTTGGTTTTGGTGTTGCGATAGTATACAAAGCTGCTGACGCCGATGGCGACTGCGCACACAGCCAGGGCGATGTAGTAGCCCTTTCCGGCGAAGAACTTCCGCCAGTCCATTTTTTTGTTGCTCATAAAAAGCACCTCCGGAGGCTATTATTGCCATTTCCGGAAGTTTTATACGGGAAATAAAAAATCCGACCGGGAAGGTCGGATTTTTTGTATTACACAGTTCTTGCCCATTCAGTGATCAGCAGGCCGGGAACCATCCAGATCAGCTCATACAACAGCACATTGTCCGGGGTCAGCAGCTTGGTGCCGCCTACATAAGCCAGCGCTGCCATGATCAAAAGTCCCAGAATTCCGCCCACCATATGGACGATCACGCCGGTTTTCATGGTACTCTTCACCAGCCGGGCACCGGCAATGGCATATGCCTTGGAAGCCAGCCCCTCCCGGGTGGTGAGTGCCACCACAGTGTCGTTTTCTTCCGGATGCTTTTCGCTAAGCGCCTTCCGTGCTTCCCGATCCGGAAAAGCTACCCGGTGGGTGTTGATGCCGAATTTGCTTCGCAGGAAGCTTTCCGTCAGCATGAAATCCTCAGTAACCATCACAGGGGTCAGCCAGCGGTAGCCGCACAGAGTGCGCACACCTGCTACAGAGGACTTGCTCTTGCCGTAGGTCACCGCAAACACGCCGCACAGCTCCCCGTCAATGGCGCAGTAAACTGCCTGATTGACCCGGGTGCCTTCGCCCATGTCCACGCCCATATCCTGCATGAATTGCAGAGAGCCAATCAGCACCGCATCGTCGTCGATCTCGCCGCCGATACCGCCGCCAGAGTAGGTATTGAGGTTTTCAACAGTATAGGGGTAGCCACCACGGCTGTCCCGGAGCTGGGTGAATACGTTCACCAGCGCACCGCCGTTTTCACGAATCAATGCTGCGGCATAGGCCACCACCTGATCCGGCTCCCGGTCGCCGTAGAACTTTACACCGTTGAGCTTTGCCGCACCGGATGGGAACAGATCCTCGTCCTCCAGGGCGAATACACTATGCTGAGCAGTTGCCTGCATGCCCTTCCAGCCGCACAGAACGGTGCCCAGCTTGTGCAGGCGCTTTTCCAGAATGTCCATAGGACGGCTGGTGCAGATAAACGCCGTTGCCGGCATACCCACCAACAGCGCCGCCACGGCCACCTGCACGCCGGTGCTGAAGCCGTGGAGAACACCGCCCAGCACACCGATGGTCAGGCTGGCAGCCACCACACTCAGGGCGTACCAGTTCAGCAGCCGATCCGGGCCGGTGGTTTCGTTGTAATTGTCCATGAAGTGCTCCACCTCACCACGACCGGTGCGGAAGCCCGTATGCCCCTCGTAGCAGTCCGGCACCGCGGCGATGCTATCCAATGTGGTGGCACGGCGAAGGGTGTCCATTTGACCCATTTCCGTATGCCGGCGATGGTAGGTCGCCCACAGAGCCATGGTCATCTCCAGGGTGAATGCGGCGCAGCAAGGAATCCGCAGCTGCTGCAGGCACAGAACCCCATCCAAACAGCACAGAGCAAAGGTAATGACCATCAACGAATTGGGTGTAAAGCGCAGGCGCACCATATCGCCAACGCCTTCAATCAGCCGGTAGCAGCCCAGAAGCGCCGCCAACAGCATGGCAAAAAACTGCACAAATACAACCAGACGCAGGCGGCTCTCCGGCAGAGATCCCCAGGCGTACAGTGCGGTCAGACCGGCAGAAAACAAAAACAGCAAAAAGCTCAGGAAAATGGCTGCATGCAGCTTACCCACGCCCAACTCGGCGAGGGTGTAGTACCGCTGCTCAGGACCGGCAACCAGCTTTGCCCGCAGTTCCTTCAGCCGGGACTTGGGACGGAACACAATAGGCTCCGGAATGGGATAGTCTCCCATGGGCTCCTCATATTCCGGTTCCCACTCCTCAGAGAAGGGTTCCACCGACTCTTCTTCCGGCTCAGGCTCTTCTTCTACATGGACAGGTGCATCCTCTCTGTCTTCGTCCAGCGGCTTGGCAGGAATGGTGGACACCGCCGCCTGGATCTTATCCAGTCGGATGGTATCCCCAGTGACTTTCTCTTCCGGCTCATCCACCGGCTGGTACATGGGGACAACCTCTGGTTCCAGAGTTACCGATGGAGGTTCGTGGTTTCCGAATTCCTCCAGAATGTCTTCCAGACTGAATTCCAGATTTTCGTTTTGATCCATAGCTTCCTCCTAGATCCGCTGACGCACCGCCTCGTACAGCAGGATCGAAGCCGCAGCAGAGGCATTCAGGGAAGAGATGCGTCCTTTCATAGGGATGTGTACGGTCACGTCGCAGGATTTCTGCACCAGGCGGCTCATGCCTTCGCCTTCGTTGCCGATGACAATGGCGGCAGCGCCCTTCAGGTCAGCCTGGTACATGGGGATAGAGCCCTCGGCGGCAGTACCGAAGATCCACACACCCTTCTTCTTCAGATCTTCAATGGCATTGACGATGTTGGTCACCCGAGCCACCTTCATATACTCCACCGCACCGGCAGATGCCTTGGCCACGGTGGCGGTCAAACCCACGCTTCTGCGCTTGGGGATAATCACGCCGTGAGCGCCGGCACATTCGGCAGAACGGAGAATGGCTCCCAGATTGTGGGGATCGGTCAGCTCGTCGCAAATGACGATCAAAGGTGCTTCCCCACGACTTTCTGCCTCGGCAAGAATATCGTCGATGGAGGCGTATTCGTGAGCGGCTGCAAGAGCGATGACACCCTGATGGGAATGGGTGGTACTCATGAGATCCAGCTTTCGCCGATCCACGGGAACCACCACCGCACCGGCCTCCTTGGCCTGGGCAGCCAGCCGCTGCAGACCACGGTCGGTCTCGCCAGCGGCGATGAAAACTTTGTCAATGGTGCGTCCGCTTTTCAGCGCCTCGGTCAGCGCATTGCGGCCCTCCAGCTGGCCTTCGATCTCCTCCACGGGAGCGGGCTTGGCAGGTCGGCGTCTTTCGTTCATAGTTGTCAACTCCTGATAGTTATAGATGTTATCATTATAGCAGATATTTTTCATAACCTCAACTGTTTTTTGCGCTATGGTGACAAATTCCCGTTTTCGGGGAATATTTACAGAAAATTTACCGGAAAATATGCAAACTTTCATTGCTCCCCGGAGAAATATGTGGTATGATAAGAGGTAGCAGACACAAAGGAGGCAAAAGCGGATGAGTTCTAATCGCAAAGATCCCCCGAAAAATAACGACAAAAATAAAAAGCCGAAGGGTAATATTTTTCTGACCCTGGTGATCACTGCGGCCATCGCCCTGATCATTTTCGGCGTGTACAACATGATCAACAAGAGCCGATACACGGAAACTACCTATTCCGACTTTCTGACTGCCATGCACGGCGGTCAGCTCGAGGAAGTGCAGTTTAAGTCCGACCGGATCCTCTACCTGACCAAAGAGGAGGCCGCCAAGCCCACTTCCCAGCAGAAGGCTTGCTACACCGGTCTGCCCAGCGGTGGTGACTATAAGGAGCTGTCTGAGCAGCTTAACGAAATGGGCGTCAAGGTGGAACGGAAGATCGAGGAAGATAATTCCGGTATCATGATGATCCTTTACTATGTGCTGATGATCGGTGGCATCTTCCTGCTCATGAGCTTCTTGACCAAGAAGCTCTCCGGTGGCGAAGGTATGCTGGGCGGCATGGGTAAAAACAACGCCAAGGTCTACATGGAAAAGCAGACCGGCGTGACATTCAAGGATGTAGCCGGTCAGGATGAGGCTAAGGAATCTCTGCAGGAGATCATCGACTTCCTGCACAATCCCCAGAAATACGCCGACATCGGTGCTAAGTTGCCTAAGGGCGCACTGCTGGTGGGCTCTCCCGGTACCGGTAAGACCCTGCTTGCCAAGGCCGTTGCCGGCGAGGCCAACGTCCCCTTCTTCTCCATTTCCGGTTCTGATTTTGAAGAGGTTTTCGTGGGCGTGGGCGCAAGCCGTGTCCGTGATCTGTTCCAGCAGGCGGCTAAGGTGGCACCTTGTATCGTGTTCATCGACGAAATCGATGCGGTGGGCCACACCCGCGATGCCCGGTTCGGCAGCAATGATCAGACCCTGAATCAGCTTCTGGGTGAGCTGGACGGCTTTGACTCTTCTAAGGGCGTGGTCATTCTGGCAGCGACCAACCGTCCGGAGATTTTGGATAAGGCACTGCTCCGTGCAGGCCGTTTTGACCGTCGGATCATCGTGGATAAGCCAAACCTACAGGGCCGTTTGGATACCCTGAAGGTGCATACCCGTAAAATCAAGCTGGCGGAGGATGTGGATCTGAAGAAGATCGCCCAGGCCACCGCCGGTGCCGTGGGCGCTGACCTTGCCAATCTGGTAAACGAGGCCGCTCTGCGGGCGGTGCGTCAGGGCCGTCAGGCGGTGAATCAGGAGGACCTGCTGGTGTCCTTCGAGGTGGTCATCGCCGGCACCGAGAAGAAAAATACCGTTCTCACGGAAACGGAAAAGCGGCTGGTTGCCTATCATGAGGTGGGCCACGCCCTGGTCGCCGCATTGGAGAAGCATTCTCAGCCGGTTTCCAAGATCACCATTGTTCCCCACACCTCCGGCGCTCTGGGCTACACCATGCAGATGCCCGAGGAAGAGAAGTACCTGCACACCTATGAGGAGCTGCTCACCGAGCTGCGGACGCTGGTGGGTGGACGTGCGGCAGAGCAGGTGGTGTTCGGCGTAAAAACCACCGGTGCATCCAATGACATTCAGCGGGCCACCGCTTTGGCACGGAACATGATCGCTCTGTACGGTATGAGCGAGGAACTGGGTCTGATGGCACCCTCTGTGGTAACCAACGAGTATCTGGACGGCCATGCCCAGATGGATTGCTCTCAGGAAACTGCAGCCAAGGTGGATGCCGCTGTGCAGAACCTTCTGAATAAGGTCTATGCAGATACCAAGCAGATCTTGGTGGACAATCGTGCCCTGCTGGATGAAATTTCTGAGTTCCTGCTGGCTAAGGAAACCATCACCGGCGACGAGCTGATGGCTTATATCAACGCCGAAAAAACCGAACTTCCTGAGGAAACCGAATAAGCTTCAATATTTCCACAAAAAAATCCCTGCACCAAATGGTGCAGGGATTTTTGCAAAGATTAAGAGAAGAAGCTGGCAGCAGCAAAAATGGCGGCGGTGCCTGCACGAGCGCTGGCCTGCTCAGAGTAGGCCTGAATATTCTGCAGGTAGGCAGTCATCTCAGCCTGGTTTGCCTCGGCAATCAGCACATTGATAGCTTCTTTGATGGTATCCGCACGGCCGGAATTCAACACGCCCAGAATCAGCTCAAGAATCTCCGGATTGGCGTACTCCGCACCCACGGGGCACTGGGGATAAGCGGCGTAATAATCGTTCAATTCCTGGGAAAGACGCAGGTACTCTGCCTGATAGTAAGCACACTTGCTCTTGTTGTTTTTCTTCATCAAGATGCCACCGGTAAGCATGGCAGCACCAGGAACAAGGAACACCAGAAGTGCAGCTGCAGGCACTTCACCTGCAAAAACACCCAGCGACATAATCGCGCTGAATGCCAGCACAATGATACCCCACACCATGAGACCAGATTTGGCGCCACGGGCGAAATAATTGAGCTGCTCGCAGACCTGATCATACTGCTGGAAAGAATTCCGCTTGACATTGAAATAGTTGTAGACGTTTGTCAGTGCGTTGATTTCGCTTTGACGAACTGCCGTCTTCTGCATCTGGAACTGCTGAGCCTGCATCATCTGTGCTTGCATCATCTGAGCCTGATAGTCAACAGCAGGTGCCACAGGAGCTACAGGAGCCGCATTGACGGGGGTGCCACAAGAAGAGCAGAAACCTGCACCCTCAGGAATCTGCACACCACAATTGTTGCAAAACATAACGATTACCTCCTATACTGGATACTTTTAGTATATCAGTCCCGAATCGAAAAGGCAATCACTATTTTACAATTTTTTCACAAATCCGCAAACTTTTTTGATTAAAAAACTTCTAGGATGCAGCACAATCAGAAAGAATGATCCTCCAAATTGGGTAAAATAGAAAAAAAGTATTGCAAAACCAAATATAATGTGCTATAATATCATGCGTGTCCAGTCCGGGGCGCAGCACATTGGGATGTCGCCAAGCGGTAAGGCACCAGACTTTGACTCTGGCATTCGTAGGTTCAAATCCTGCCATCCCAGCCATTTGATCCGCTAGCTCAGTTGGCAGAGCAACTGCCTTTTAAGCAGTGGGTCCGGGGTTCGAATC
>JAZONA010000054.1:0-4130 GCA_045654265.1 Faecousia sp. | reverse complement strand
AATATAGCCCTGCAGATCCCGGACAATGGTAAACCGCCGTCCGCCGAAATCGGAGCTGGCATCCGGGCCGAACCCAAGATACTCGCCGCCCTGCCAATACTTCAGATTGTGCCGGGAAACATGCCCCTTCCGGCAGAAATTGGAGATCTCATACTGCCGGTAGCCATGCTGCCGCAATATCTCAATGGCGGAAAGGTACATATCCGCCTGCATTTCGTCATCGGGCAGGACAAAATCCTTCTGATGGGCATACAGGGGGGTACCCTCCTCCACCTTCAAGCCGTAACAGCTCATGTGATCGGGCTTTAATTCCAGCACATTGGATAGGGTGTTTTCCCAGTCCACAAGAGTCTGCCCGGGCAGACCGTAGATTAAGTCCAGAGAAAGATTCCGGAAGCCTGCCTTGCGGATCATGGCAACGGCGTTTTTTGCATCCTCGTAGGTGTGGGGACGGCCGATGGCCTGCAGTACCTCGTCGCTGTCGCACTGGATGCCAAGGCTCACCCGATTGAAGCCCTCACTGCGCAGACGGCGCAGAAGCCGGGGGCTGACAGAGTCGGGATTGGCCTCAAAGGTGATCTCCGCATCGGGGCTCACATCGAAACTTTGACGGATGGTGGACAAAATGACTGCCAGGGAATCGGCACCCAGATAGCTGGGAGTGCCGCCGCCGAAATACACCGTATCCACCCGGTAGCCGGGAGCCAGAGGTCCGGACTCCTTGATGTGGGCGCAGATGGCCTTCAGGTACTCGTCCATCAGCCGGTCGTTGGCCTCGGGGATGGAGTAGAAGTCGCAGTAAATGCACTTACTGCGGCAAAAGGGAACGTGAACGTAGATGCCAAGGGGAGTCTTGGCTCTGCGGGGAAAAAGTGGCATGGATTATCTCCTCTCAGATAAAAAAGCAGGGTTTGCCAGAAGCTCGGGGTGGGTGGGAATTGCCACCGTTCTCATGTCGAATTGTGCAGGCATGATTCCGCCACCGGCAGGGTGGACAAAGGACAGCTGCTGCAGCAACTGCTGATAATAGGCAGTGGCATCGGACTTGCTCAGGCGCAGCTTTTGGTATTCATAACGGATGGTTTCGCCGTTTTCCCGCTCTACTTCCGTAAGATTGCCGTTTTTATCGAAGGTGTAATCGCCGTCAGGACCCTTACCGGATACCAGCTTCTTGCCGTTATAACGGAATTCGTATTCATCACCGATTGCCACCAGCTTTTTACCGTCATAGGTATATTCCACGCCGTCAGCCTCAGTCAAACGGCCTTTGCTGTCGTATTCATAGTCCACACTCTTCTGCAGTTCGGCTCTCTCCAGGGGATCTACCCCTACCTCTACCATACCTCTGCCGGGAGCGGTAGAAACAGAAGCCTCTGTGAGGTTGCCCTTTTTGTCATATTCATAATCGTAGATGAGCGTCCACTCCATCATCACATGGATGGACTGGGTAATGCGGCCCTTGCTGTCGTACTGGGCCTGCAGGACGGAAATATTCTTTCCGGTAGCACGGTTTTCAATATCCACAGAAACCAGATTTCCGTCTTCGTACTCGAATTCATACTCACCGTGGCCTTCGAACTCAGCACCGGGATTGAAGGTCACCGTTGCGGACTGGATCTGTTTTTCGTCGTATTCGTACTCCCACTCTTCCACAGTAGGCTCATCATCGCCCATATACTGATACGCCATCCGGGTCATGTTGCCGTACTTGTCATATTCGTATTCATAGTAGGTATCGGTTTTTCCGTCGGGATTGCTCCAATTACCGTACTCGAAGATTCCCAGTTCATCGTTCCATACTTCCTCGTTTTCACCACGATCCATCTCCATGCTGAGCAGGCGGCCGTGGTTGTCATATTCGTAGCTGGTGACGGCGTAGAGGGTGCCGTTTTTGTCATAGACTTTCTTCTCAGTGCAAACGTAGACGGTTTCCTTATTGCCCAGCAGGAACCAGCCGCCCACCGCACAAGCGGCCACGGCAATAGCGGTGATACCGGCAATGATGCCGATCAGCGCACCTTTCTTTTTCTTCTTGGGCGCCTCCATAGCATTGCTGCAATTGGCACAGAATTTCGCTTCATCAGCGACTGGGTTGCCGCATTCGGGACAGAACATAGCAATTTCCTCTCTTTCTTAAACAGAAGCTCTGGTGGAATCCAGGCTTACTTCGATGGCGCGCCAGATGTGGCGTTCGCCGGAGATCAGTTCGCCCTGGAGGTTGGTGGTGTTGCTGGTGAGCAGGTTGCCGAAATCGTCGTAGGTGAGCAGGGTGGTTTGGGTGACGGCACCCTTTGCATCCAAAACGGTACGCCGTTCGCTGCCTTCCTCATAAGCATAGACGGTGGATTTGGTCAGCACACCCTCGGGGGTGTAGGTGTCGGTGCGCTTCAGGCGACCGCTTTCGTCGGTTTGGCAGATGGAATAGCTATTCAGCTGACCGCTCACATACAGATCCTGGCGGATCATATGGCCCTGGTCATCGTAAGTATACTCGGTGCGGTTTTCAAAACCCTGCGCTTTGGCGGTGACGCTGATGCGAAGACCCCCTGCCCAAACCTGCTCGGTGGTGGTGATCAGGGTATCGCCGTTGTAGACCTTGGTGCAGGTGATATGACCTTGATCGTCGTAGGCGTACTCTGTGGCGGATTCTGCGTTTGCCCAACGGATGGGGTTGCCGATTTCGTCGCAGGTCACCTGATAACGGCGGCTTTCGGTGTCGTTGTCATACACCACCACGTCGGTGAGCAGATCAGCGTCGTTGTAGACATACTGGGTCTTGCTGATCTTGCCGCCTACGTTGTGGGTGACGGATTCGTGGATATACAGGGTCTTGGTCTGCTTTTGGGTGGTGGGCTGGGTGGCGGTTGGCTCGGGGGTGACTTCGGGAGCCTCGCTACAGCCGGCCATGCCTACCAGTAAGACCATTGCCGCCAATAGAGAAAATAGCTTTTTCATAGTCGTTCTCCTTAGTCCTCATCCAGCTTCAGCACGGCCATGAATGCCTCGCTGGGCACGGACACGGTACCGAAGGTGCGCATCCGCTTCTTGCCTTCCTTCTGCTTCTCCAGCAGCTTCTTCTTACGGGTAATATCACCGCCGTAGCACTTGGCCAGCACGTCCTTGCGCAGTGCCTTGATGGTTTCACGGGCGATGATCTTGCCGCCGATGGCTGCCTGCACGGGAATTTCAAACTGGGCACGGGGGATATTGTCCTTCAGCTTTTCGCAGATCTTCCGGGCACGGGGGTAGGCGTTGTCCGCAAAGAGGATGAAGCTCAGTGCGTCCACGATGTCGCCGTTGAGCAGGATGTCCAGCTTCACAAGCTTACTGGGACGGTAACCGATGAGTTCGTAGTCCAGACTGCCGTAGCCACGGGTACGGGACGTCAGGGCAACGAAAAAGACGTAGATAATTCCGTTCAGGGGCATTTCATAGTGCAGCTCCACCCGGTTGGCATCCAGGTACACCATGTCCTTGAATTCGCCACGGCGCTGCTGAGCCAGATCCATGATATTGCCCACATACTCCTGAGGAGAGATCAGGCTGATCTTCACAAAGGGCTCCTCTGCCAGCTCGATCTCCATGGGATCGGGGTAGTCCAGAGGATTGTCTACCATCAGGGTTTCGCCGTTGGTCTTGGTGACCCGGTAGACAACGTTGGGAGCGGTGGTGATCAGATCCAGATTGTACTCCCGCTCCAGACGCTCCTGAATGATCTCCATGTGCAGAAGACCCAGGAAGCCGCAGCGGAAGCCGAAGCCCAGGGCGATGGAGCTTTCCAACTCGTAGACGAAGGAAGCGTCATTCAGCTTCAGCTTTTCCAGCGCTTCACGAAGATCCTGGTACTTGGCGCCGTCCGCCGGATACACGCCGGAGAACACCATGGGCTGAACGGGACGGTAGCCGGGCAGAGGCTCGGGAGAACCGTTTTCGATGGTGGTGATGGTGTCACCCACCTGGGTATCTGCCACATTCTTAATGGAGGCGGTGATGTAGCCAACTTCGCCGGCACCCAGCGCATCGGCAGGGATCAGACCTAGAGGACTCATAGTGCCCACTTCCACTACCTTATAGGTAGCGCCGGTGGCCATCATCCGGATGTCCTGACCGGCACGGATGGTGCCCTGCTT
>JAZONA010000053.1:0-44253 GCA_045654265.1 Faecousia sp. | reverse complement strand
ATGGAGCGTTTTATCGAGTTCGGCGAAGGCAAGGCGCAGATGGTCAACAACGCCGATTGGCTGCTGAACCTCAATTATGTTGATTTTATTCGAGAGATCGGCGGGTGCTTCTCTGTCAATAACATGCTCCGCGCTGAATGCTTCAAGCAGCGCATGGAAAAGGGCCTGTCCTTCCTGGGATTCAACTACATGCCTATGCAGTCCTACGACTTCTACTACCTGTTCCAGCACTACGGCTGCAATATGCAGTTCGGTGGCAACGACCAGTGGAGCAATATGCTGGGCGGCACCGAGCTGATCCGCCGGAAGCTGGGCAAGGATGCTCATGCCATGACCATCACTCTGCTCCTGAACTCCGAGGGCAAGAAGATGGGCAAGACCGCCAAGGGTGCCGTGTGGCTGGATCCCAACAAGACTACTCCCTTCGATTTCTACCAGTACTGGCGCAACGTGGAGGATGCTGACGTTCTCAAGTGCATCCGTATGCTGACCTTCCTGCCCATGGAGGAGATCGAGGCTATGTCCGATTGGAAGGATGCTCAGCTGAATGTGGCTAAGGAAATTCTGGCTTACGAACTGACCAAGCTGGTTCACGGCGAGGAAGAGGCCGATAAGGCTAAGGCCGCCGCAAAGGCTCTGTTTGTAGGAGGTGGCGACGATGCCAACATGCCCACCACCGAGATCACCGCTGACAAGCTGGTTGACTGCAAGATCGGCATTCTGAACCTGATGGTAGCCTGCGGTCTGGCTCCCTCCAATAAGCAGGCTCGCCAGTTGGTGGAGCAGGGCGGCGTTCTGGTCAATGACGAGAAGGTGCCTAGCGCTCAGTTTGCCATTTCCGAGGATATGCTGAAAGAAGGCGTGAAGATCCGTAAGGGTAAGAAGGTCTTCCATAAGGCAATTCTGGCTTGATATTTCACCGCCGCCCGAATGGGCGGCGGATTTTTTTACTTGCCCAATACAGATTGTAATCTTTTGAAATTCTCTTTGCTTAAATCCGTCAGAGGAAGGCGAGGGGAGCCGCAATCGTAACCGATGTACTTCATTGCGGCCTTCACTGGGATGGGATTTGCTTCGCAGAACAGAAGGTCAATTAACGGCTGGAGTTCCTGCTGCAAATCTGCCGCAGTATCCAAATCACCGGCCAATGCGGCATCAGCCATAGCCTTGGTTTCTACCGGAAACAGATTGGAAAGCACGGAAATCACACCTTTTGCTCCTACAGAAATTGCCGGTACGATCAGCTCATCGCAACCCGTCCACACCGGAAAATCGGTACATTCCCGACACAACCGTGTAACCTTCGTCACGTTGGAGGAAGCCTCTTTAATCCCCACAATATTGGAAATCATGGACAGTCTTTTGCAGATGGATACCGGTATGTCAACCACTGTGCGGCCCGGAACATTGTAAACAATGATTGGGATACCTACAGTATGGGCTACCGTCAGGTAATGGGAAAAAATCCCCTCTGGACTGGGTTTATTGTAGTATGGGCATACAATGAGCAACGCATCCACACCGGTATTTTCCGCCGCAAGACTTAGTTCGGCGGTTTGGGAAGTGTTGTAGCATCCGGTTCCGGCAATGATGGTACAATCCCGACCAACATAGGATTTTGCCCGGTGGAACATTTCCAGTTTTTCATCATCTGATAAGGTAGGTGCTTCGCCGGTGGTGCCACAAATCACCACAGCCCGGACACCGGCATCGATCTGACGCTTCAGTAACTGCTCCATCATGGGATAATTCACGTTCCCGTCCAAAAACGGCGTGACAAGTGCGGTACATACGCCGGAAAATAAGGCTTTATTCATATTCGCATCCCTCCACGCCAATCTATGCCAAAGGAAATCATTTTGCGTGTTGCAAAATTTGGTGAATTGGGCTATAATATTTCAAAAGTATGCCATTTGGAGGAAACACCTTGAAAACCAGTGATTTTTGGTATGACCTACCGGAAGAATTGATCGCACAGACTCCCTTGGAGCAGCGGGATTCTTCTCGGTTGATGGTCTTGGATAAGGAAACCGGCTGTGTCAGCCACAAGCATTTTTATGATATTATTGACTATCTGCAACCCGGCGATTGTCTGGTGATGAACGATTCCCGGGTTTTGCCTGCGAGACTTTTGGGTCATCGCCCTACCGGCGGTGCTGTTGAAGTGTTGCTTCTGCGGGATTTGGGCGACAAGAAGTGGGAGTGCCTTTGTAAGCCTGGTCGAAAGATGCAGGTTGGCAGCGAGGTGATCTTCGGAAACGGAGAACTAACCGCTACTGTTACCGCTGTGCAGGAGGATGGCAATCGGGTAGTGGAATTCCACTATGAGGGTATCTTCCTGGAGGTTCTGGAAAGCCTGGGTAAGATGCCTCTGCCGCCTTACATCAAGGCAGAATTGCAGGATCAGGAGCGATACCAGACGGTGTATTCCCGTGAGGTTGGCTCTGCTGCCGCACCTACCGCTGGTTTACATTTTACGAATGATTTGTTGGAAAACATCCGGAACAAGGGGGTAAATACCGCATTTGTCACTCTCCATGTTGGACTTGGCACGTTCCGTCCCGTGAAGGCAGATAACATTCTGGAGCATCATATGCATGCGGAGCTGTGCATGATCTCCGAAGAAACCGCTAAGATCCTGAATGAAACCAAGGCCAATGGCGGTCGGATCATTTGCGTCGGAACTACCTCTTGCCGCACATTGGAAAGCCTCGTCAACGACGACGGTAGCTTTGAAGCTAAGTCCAAATGGACGGAAATTTTCATCTATCCCGGCTACCGGTTTAAGGCTATGCAGGCTCTGATCACCAACTTCCATCTGCCGGAAAGCACCCTTGTGATGCTGGTATCCGCCTTTGCAGACCGGGAGAAGGTACTGAACGCTTACAATGAAGCTGTCCGGGAGCGGTATCGCTTCTTCTCATTTGGCGATGCCATGTTCATCCATTAAGGAGCAAGCTATGTTTGAAAAATTGAAAGCCAATGCTGTGTTTCATTCGCTGATGAAGCGGCACAATATTGATAATGCCTACAAGATGGTCGGGCCTGAGGATAGTTGGTATGATACCATCACCACGGTTCATAATTCCTTGGCTGAAATTCGGAAACTGCCCCATGAGGACTGGGAAACTACCAGTCACGATGGCTTATCTCTGAAGGCTATTTTCTATCCCGGCACTACCAATAAGACCATGGTTTGGGTACACGGTTACACCAGCCACGCAGAGCGTGAATCTGCATTCCCGGGACTTTTTTATCATAGTATGGGCTTTAACGTTTTGATTCCTTATCTTCGGGCTCATGGCCCTAGCGAGGGAAAGTACATTTCCTTTGGCCCTGAGGAGTGTCGGGATATGAAACTGTGGCTGGAAAAGCTCAACGGACATATTCCTGATGGGCAGATCATTCTGCACGGATTGTCTATGGGCGGCGGTATTGTGCTGGATTTGGCTACTATGGAGCTTGAAAATGTGAAGTGTATTCTGTCGGATGCACCCAGTTACAGCATTCCCGGATTTTTCAAAGAAGTCACTTATGGCACATTTAAGGCTGGTCAGGAGAAAATTCTTTCCTATATGCGCCAACGCTTCCAGAAGGAATTTTCTGCCGAGATGGCAGACTTTGACCGGGTGCAAAACATGGTTAACGGCAAGTACCCACTGATGCTCACTGCCGGTACTTTGGAAGAGCAGGATGAAGTTCTAAATACGCTGAAGGAACGAAATCCCCAACCTACACAGATGTTGATTCTGCCCGGCTGTAACCATGGCAACGGCATGTATAAGCAGACACAGATGTACCAAAATGCGATCAAGGAATTTGTGTCGCAGTATATGGTATAAGTGGAACAGGAGAAAATAGGATGTTTGAATTAAAGAAAACCGAGGGGAAGGCACGGCGAGGCGAGTTTACCTGCGCCCATGGCACTGTGCAGACTCCCGTATTTATGAATGTAGGCACTCAGGGTGCAATTAAGGGCGCACTGAGCGCAGAGGATCTGAAGAATATCGGTTGTCAGGTTGAGCTGAGCAACACCTACCACCTGCACCTGCGCCCCGGCGACAAGCTAGTCAAGGAATGTGGGGGTCTGCACAAGTTTATGACGTGGGACGGCCCGATTCTCACGGATTCCGGTGGATTTCAGGTATTTTCTTTGTCCTCTCTGCGCAAAATAAAGGAGGAGGGTGTGTATTTCTCTTCTCATATTGACGGTCGAAAGATCTTCATGGGCCCGGAGGAGAGTATGCAGATCCAGTCCAATCTGGGCAGTGACATTTGCATGGCTTTTGATGAGTGCATTGAAAATCCGGCTCCACGGGACTATGTCAAGAAGAGTGTGGATCGCACGTTCCGTTGGCTGGAGCGTTGTAAAGCAGAAAATGCACGGCTGAACAGCCTTCCGGATACGGTGAATCCCCAGCAGATGCTTTGGGGCATCAATCAGGGCGGCGTGTATCACGACATTCGCATCGACCACATGAAGCGCATCGCAGATCTGGATCTGCCCGGTTATGCCATCGGCGGTTTGGCGGTGGGTGAGACTGCTGAGGAGATGTACGATGTCATTGAGGCAGTAGAGCCTTACATGCCTGCGGAAAAGACCCGTTACCTGATGGGCGTGGGCACTCCCAGCAATATCATTGAGGCAGTTGCCCGTGGCGTGGACTTCTTTGATTGCGTCATGCCCGCACGAAATGCCCGCCATGCAAGATTGTTTACCTGGAACGGTGCCATTAACCTGAAAAATGCCAAGTATGCAACTGACTTGAAGCCCATCGACCCGGAATGTGATTGTCCGGTGTGCCGTCGGTACAGCCGTGCTTATATCCGTCATCTGTTTGTTGCGGAGGAGATGCTGGCCATGCGCCTGAGCGTTATGCACAACCTGTATTTCTACAACAAGCTGATGGAAAAGATCCGCAATGCATTGGATGAAGGCACTTTCCAGCAGTTCCGTAATGAATATTCTGTAAAATTGGCCCAGCGTATCTAAATAATGCTTGCTTTTTGCTGTAGGAATGGTATAATAGTCAGGAATTACATGAAAAGGAGCATTTCAGATGTTTAATATCCTTGCAGGTGGCAGTTCTCTGTACACCATCATTATGATCGTCGTGATGATCGCTGTTTTCTATTTTATGATCATCCGCCCCGAGAACAAGCGCAAGAAGGAAGCTGAGCAGCAGCGTTCTTCCATGAAGGTTGGCGACAAGATCACCACCATCGGTGGCATTGTTGGCACTGTCGTTAGCATTAAGGATGACAAGTTCGTTATTGAGACCAGTGCTGATCAGGTTCGTGTTGAGTTCGCCAAGTGGGCCCTGTCCACCAATGATTCTGCTGCTGAGGCTGCAAAGGAAGCAGCCCAGAAGAAGCAGGAAGATCGTGCTAAGGCTGTGGCTGCCAGAAAGGCCGAGAGAGCTGAAAAGAAAAACAAGAAGAAGGATCAGTAAGATCACATCTCAAAGGCCTGAAATCGGGAGATTTCGGGCCTTTTTCAATACAAAGGAGGTATTTTTATGGCAAAGAATATTGTGCAGGCGTTGATTGAGATCCCCATGGGTTCCAAAAATAAGTATGAAATGGACCCCAAAACCGGTCGCATCCGTCTGGATCGGGTGCTGTATACGGCGATGAGCTATCCTGCGGAGTATGGCATTATTGAAAATACCCTTGCGCCGGACGGCGATCCGCTGGATATTCTGGTTATCGCCTCTGAGCCTACGTTCCCCGGCTGTGTGGTTCCGGTTCGGGTTCTGGGGTATCTGGCTACCCGTGACAACGGCAAGGAGGACTACAAGCTGATTTCTGTGGTGGATTGCGATCCCCGTTTTGATCATGTTCAGAAGCTGGATGATGTTTCTCCCTTCCTGCGGGATGAGATCGTGAATTTCTTCCAGAACTATAAGGTTCTGCAAGGCGTTCGTGTAGAGGTTGGGGAGTACCATGGCCTCGAAGAAACCATCTGGATCATTGAGGACTGCCGTCGCCGCTTCCAGGAAGAAAACGCATAAAGAAAACCGCCGAAAACATCAGTTTTCGGCGGTTTTTGATCATTTCAGAACCTCTTTTGCGATATACACCGGGCGATTTTTGCTCTGCTCAAAGGTGCGTCCCACATATTCTCCGATGATACCGATACAGAAAAGTTGCATACTGCTGAAAAATAGCAGGAGAACCGTGATGGTGGCATAACCAGGCACATCAATACCAATGAAAAGCTTTTGGATAATGACCACGATCAAATAAACAATTGCGGCAATTGCGGTAAAGCCGCCGAGATAAGTGGCAAAGCGAAGCGGTGCGGTGGAGAAGCCGATAATGCCTTCAATGGCATAATTTAGCAGTTTCCGGAAGCTCCACTTGGTTTTGCCAGCATGGCGCTCGCAGGCGGTGTAGGGAATGAAGCAGGTTTCGTATCCTACCCATGCGAAAATACCCTTAGAAAAACGGTGATACTCTGCAAGGCTCAGCAGACTGTCCCGCACGCTTCTGCGGAAAGTGCGAAAATCGCTGGCATCGGAGCGCAGCGTCACACCGGACAGCTGATTGATCACGGAATAGAAGCACTTCTTGAAGAAGGAAAGGACTTTACCCTCGCCACGGCGATCCTGATAAGCGGCTACCACATCATACTCCGGTTGCTCTTCCAAGGTTTTCACCATATCCCGAACAATCTCCGGACGTTGCTGCAGGTCTGCATCAATGAGGGAGATGTAATCACCCTCAGCATGCTCCATACCGGCATAAATGGCCGATTCCTTTCCGAAATTCCGGGAGAAGGAAACTACCTTCACCGGGCACTTCTGGGCGTTGTACAGTTTCTTCAAATTGTGCAGGGTCGCATCCCGGCTGCCATCGTCCACGAATACGATCTCATAATCATAACCACATCCATCAAATGCGCCGATCACCGCATCCTGGAAAGCAGCGACATTTTCTGCTTCGTTATAGCAGGGAACAACAAGGGACAGCTTCATAGGCTACACTCCCATTCAAAAATATGGATACATTATACGATACAAATACAAATCCGTCAAGTTTGAATGAATGATCATTGACAGTTTTGAAAAAATGTGATATTCTATCCACATAATGCGTTGAAGAAGAGGTTTCGTCTGCATCCATTTCAGAGAGTGCCCGGTTGGTGTGAGGACACATGGAGCTTACGGATGGTCGCTTTTGAGCAATTTCCCTGAATTTCAGTAGGGGGGATCGGGTCTGCCCGTTACAGCTTTTGAGTGCCCTTCGGGGAATTCAGGTGGTACCGCGGAACGTAAGTTTTCGCCCTGAGATTGATTTCTCAGGGCGTTTTTCATTTGTAAAGGAGTGTATTTCAAATGGCAAGAGAACTGCCGAAGGTGTATGAGCCTCAGCAAGTCGAAAATGAAATCTACAAAATGTGGGAAGATGGCGGTTATTTCCGTCCTCAGGGCAAGGAAGGCGCTAAGCCTTTCACCATCGTGATGCCCCCTCCCAATGTTACCGGTCAGCTGCACATGGGTCATGCCATGGACGCAACTCTGCAGGACACCCTGATCCGTTTTAAGCGGATGCAGGGCTATGATGCGCTGTGGATTCCCGGCGTTGACCATGCCGGCATTGCTACCCAGATCAAGGTTGAAGAGGAGCTGCGCACCAAGGAAGGCCTGAGCCGTTACGACCTGGGCCGTGAGAAGTTCCTGGAGCGTGTTTGGGACTGGAAGCACAAGTACGGCAACCGCATCGTGGAGCAGCAGAAGAAGCTGGGCGCATCCTGCGATTGGGAGCGTTCCCGGTTCACCATGGACGAGGGTTGCTCCAAGGCCGTCCGTGAGGTGTTCGTTTCTCTGTACGAAAAGGACCTGATCTATAAGGGCAGCCGTATCATCAACTGGTGCCCCAACTGTGTCACTGCTCTGTCTGATGCAGAGGTTGAGTATGTGGACAAGCCCGGTCATCTGTGGCATATCCGCTATCCTCTGGCTGATGGCACCGGCGAGGTGGTGGTTGCTACCACCCGTCCCGAAACCATGCTGGGCGATACCGGCGTGTGTGTCAACCCCAACGATGAGCGTTACAAGGACATCGTGGGCAAGACCGTGACCCTGCCTCTGGTGAACAAGGAAATCCCCGTTGTTGCTGACGACTACGCCGAGATGGAATTCGGCACCGGCTGTGTTAAGATGACCCCCGCTCACGACCCCAACGACTTTGAGGTTGGTCTGCGGCACAATCTGGAAGTAATCCGTGTATTGGATGATAACGGCAAGGTTAACGCCCTGGGCGGTCAGTATGAGGGTCTGGATCGTTACGAAGCCCGTAAGCAGATCGTCAAGGATCTGGAGGCTCAGGGCTATCTGGTTAAGATCGACGATCACGCTCACAATGTGGGTACCTGCTACCGTTGCCACAATGATGTGGAGCCCATCATCTCTGCCCAGTGGTTCGTGAAGATGAAGCCTCTGGCTGAAGAGGCTGTCCGTGTGGTCAAGGAAGGGGAAACCAAGTTCGTTCCCGAGCGCTTCTCCAAGACCTACCTGAACTGGATGGAAAATGTCCGTGACTGGTGTATCTCCCGTCAGCTGTGGTGGGGCCACCAGATTCCTGCATGGACTTGCGCTGAGTGCGGTCATATCACTGTGTCCCGTGAGGATGCCTGCAAGTGCGAAAAGTGCGGCAGCACCAACATCGAGCGTGATCCTGACGTGCTGGATACCTGGTTCAGCTCCGCACTGTGGCCCTTTGAGACCCTGGGCTGGCCTGAAGATACCGAGGATCTTAAGAAGTTCTATCCCACCGACGTGCTGGTCACCGGCTACGACATCATTTTCTTTTGGGTTGCCAGAATGATCTTCTCCGGCTGTGAGCACACCGGCAAGACTCCCTTCCACACCGTTCTGATCCATGGCCTGGTTCGTGACGACAAGGGCAGAAAGATGTCCAAGTCCCTGGGCAACGGCATTGACCCTCTGGAAATGATCGAGAAGTTCGGCTGTGACGCTCTGCGTATGAACATGGTCACCGGCAACAGCCCCGGAAACGATATGCGTTTCTATGTGGAGCGCTGCGAGGCTATGCGTAACTTCGCCAACAAGCTGTGGAACGCCAGCCGTTACGTGCTGATGAACCTGGGCGAGGATGCAAAGAACGAGCTGCCCGCTACCGAATCCCTGGAAATTGCCGATAAGTGGGTGCTGAGCAAGCTGAACAGCCTGATTGCTGATGTTACTGAGAATATGGAGAAGTATGAGCTGGGTGTTGCCATCCAGAAGATCTACGACTTCATTTGGGATACCTACTGCGACTGGTATATTGAGCTGACCAAGGCTCGTCTGTACTCCGAGGATGCCGGCCGTAAGCAGACCGCTATGCAGGTTCTGGTTTACGTTCTGGATCAGGTTCTGCGCCTGCTGCATCCCTTCATGCCCTTCATCACTGAGGAGATCTGGCAGTCCATCCCCCACGAGGGCGATGCCCTGATCGTGGCTCAGTGGCCTGAGTATAGCGCTGATCTGGCATTCAAGGCTGAGGAAAACATGATGGAGTCCGTCATGGAGGCCATCCGTGCCATCCGCGCCCGCCGTACCGAGATGAACGTGCCTCCCAGCAAGAAGGCTGCACTGTTCATCCTGACCTCCAAGCCCCAGATCTTTACTGAGGGTGAGGGCTTCCTGCAGCGTCTGGCTTATGCCGACACCGTGACCATGCTGGAAACTGGGCCTGCTGAGCTGGACGGCATGGTGACCATCACCACCGCTGATGCCAAGCTGTATATCCCTATGGGTCAGCTGGTTGACGTGGAGAAGGAGATCGCCCGGATCACCAAGGAGCTGGATGGTGCCAAGAAGTTCCTGGCTTCTCTGGAGGCAAAGCTGGGCAACGAGAAGTTCGTTGCCCGTGCTCCCGAGGCTGTTGTTAACGCCGAGCGTGAAAAGGCCGCAAAGCACCGCGACCTGATTGCTCAGCTTGAGCAGAGCCTGGCCGCTATGGCAAAGCTGTAATTTAATCTAAAGACCATGAAATCCAAAAGGATTTCATGGTCTTTTTCCATATTCGCCGTCTGAATCCGACTGTAAATACAGTCGGAGTTTTTTATACTGTTCTTGCCAAAAATGAAGGAGGAACCAATTTATGCAATTTACCAGTTTCCTGCAGGACGGACATTTGACGGTTGCCCTCACCGGGGAAATCGATCACCATTACGCAAAAGGGTACATCCAATCCATTACCGCCAAGATTGAAGCCTACACTCCCAGCGTGTGCGTGTTGGATTTCAAAGAGGTCAGTTTTGTAGATTCTTCCGGGATCGCCGTGGTGATCAACGCCCTTCGGAGCATGGCCCAGATAGAGGGGACATTGGTGCTGGCAGGGTTGGCAGAACAACCGATGAAGGTATTCCGAGCATCCGGGGTGGATAAATTGGTGCAAATTAAGGAGGCAGTGTCATGAAATTTGAAAATTATATGATCTTGGAATTCCCCAGTAAGTCCTGCAACGAGGGTTTCGCCCGTTCGGCTGTTGCTTGCTTTGCGGCGCAGTTGGATCCCACCTTGGAGGAACTGGGAGACATCCGCACGGCGGTATCAGAAGCGGTGACAAATGCCATAGTCCATGCTTATCCCCATGAATTGGGAATGGTGACACTTCGATGCCGCATTCTAAAGGGGCAGATTTTGGACATTGTCATAAAGGATAAGGGTGTGGGTATCCCGGATGTGGAGCAGGCGAGAAAGCCCATGTTTACCACCGGTGGCAATGAACGCAGCGGCATGGGCTTTACCATTATGGAGAGCTTTATGACCAATCTGGACATCACCTCCGAGCCGGGGAAGGGTACCACGGTACATATGCGCCGGAAGCTCCAGCGGAGAAGATGAGCAGTACGGAAGATCTGATCCGCCGTGCACAAGCAGGGGATCGTGCGGCGGGGGAGCAGCTGGTCACGGAAAATTCCGGGCTGATTTGGTCGGTTGCACGGCGATTTATCGGAAGAGGCACCGAAACAGAGGATCTTTATCAGCTTGGTTGCTTGGGTTTCCTGAAAGCTATTGAAGGGTTTGATACAGAGTATGGCACACAATTTTCCACCTATGCGGTGCCGAAAATCGCCGGGGAAATTCGACGATTTTTGCGTGATGATGGAGCAAACAAGGTGTCCAGAACATTGAAGGAGCAATCTGCCGCAATCAAATCCATGCGCTCCCATTTGACGGCGGCGTTGGGACGTGAACCAACCTTGCAGGAGATCTCGCGGCAAACTGGCTTGACACCCGAAGAAATTGCTATGGCGGAAACGGCCACCGCCGGAACCGAATCCATCCACCGAGCCATTGGGGAGGATGGATTTTCTTTGGAGAATCTTCTGGCGGACACCGAAAATGAGGAGACCATGCTGGAACGAATCGCTTTGCAGCAGGCGATTGAGAAGCTTCCTGAACGGGAAGCACTGGTGATCAATTTGCGCTATTTTCACGGTCTGACCCAAGACCGGATCTCAAAAGTGATTTCCGTCAGTCAGGTGCAGGTTTCCAGAATTGAGAAAAAAGCGCTGTCTCATCTTCGGGAATATTTATATAGTGATCCATAGCTCCAGGCACCGGAAAATCCGGTGCCTTTTTGCGGAAATAATCCTTTACCTTTTGGTCGAAATGCGGTAAAATAGATCCACTACTGAAAAGATAGGTGCAATTATGACGAAGAATTTCGACCAGCGATTTCTTGCCGCACGGCAGAAATATATCGCTTCTCAGTTTCAAAACTTAAATGAAATGCAGCAGCAGGCGGTGATGACCACCGAAGGACCGCTTCTTCTGCTGGCTGGTGCCGGCAGTGGCAAAACAACGGTGCTGATCAACCGAATTGCCAATTTGATCCGCTTTGGTCGCGGCAGTGACTGTGATCTCATTCCCGATTCCGTTACAGAAGAGGATTTGGAATTCCTGGAAAATTTGCCGGAACCCATGACAGAATACCAGATTCAGCGGGCAGACTGGCTCTGCGCTGTTGAGCCTGCGGCTCCTTGGAGCATCATTGCTATCACCTTCACCAACAAGGCCGCAAACGAATTAAAGGAACGCCTTGGACGGATTCTTGGCCCACAAGCAGAGGACGTTTGGGCCATGACCTTCCATTCCGCATGCTGTAGAATTCTGCGGCGGAACATCGATCGGTTGGGCTACACCGGACAGTTCACTATTTATGATACCGCCGATTCCGAACGGATCATGAAGGATATTATCAAGGACATAGGTCTGGATGATAAGACCTTCCCGGCAAAATATGTCCTGGGTGCTATCAGCCGTGAGAAAGACCGTTTTGTCACCCCAGATCGCATGCTGAATCGTGCAGAGGCAACCGGCGATATTCGTGCTTTGCACATCGCCAGAGCCTATAAAACCTATCAAAATCGTCTGAAAGAGAACAATGCTGTCGATTTTGATGACATTATCTTCTTGACAGTGAAGCTCTTGCAGGAGCATGAGGATGTGCGCACATACTATCAGCGGAAATTCCGGTATGTATTGGTGGATGAGTATCAGGACACCAACCATATGCAGTATTTGCTTACCGGCCTGCTGGGCGGCCTGCATGAGAATATCTGCGTCGTAGGCGATGACGATCAGAGTATTTACCGTTTCCGGGGCGCTACGATTGAGAACATTCTGGACTTTGAAAAGCAATATCGTGGAAGCCGAGTTATTCGCCTTGAGCAGAACTACCGGTCTACCCAGTCGATTTTGAACGTTGCCAATGCGGTGATTGCTCATAATCTGGGCAGAAAGGGCAAGCGGCTCTGGACTGCCAACGAGTCCGGCGACCCGGTGACGGTCTACGAAGCCTCCGACGAAGGTGCCGAGGCGAATTTTGTCGCCAGCAGAATTATTTCCCAGTCCAAGGGTAAGAACTTCAAAGACCATGCCATTTTGTATCGCACTAACGCCCAGTCGAACGCATTGGAATACGCTTTGAAGCGAAACGGCATTCCTTATCGAGTCATCGGCGGCACCCGGTTCTTTGACCGGGCAGAAATTAAGGATATGCTGGCATATCTGTGTGTCATCAATAACCGGGCAGATGATCTGCGCCTGAAGCGGATCATCAACAATCCACCCAGAGGTCTGGGCGCCAAAACCATCGAAACCGTGGAACGTTTGGCGCAGGCGGCCTCCTTGCCGATGTACAGTGTGGTGTCCGACCCCTATTCTTATGGGCCTCTTGAAAAGCCTGCCGGGAAGCTGATGCAGTTTACTGTGATGCTGGAAGAGTTGGCACAATTGCTGGACGATGGCATGGATTTGCCGGAATTTTACGACCAGCTGATGAAGCGCACCGGCTATGAGGATGCGCTGATTTTGAAGCCAACCGAGGAAAACAAGACCCGTTTGGAAAATATCCGAGAGCTGCGTTCCAGCATTTTGTCTTATGTCAGTGCCAGTGAAAATCCCAGCCTGGCAGGATTTTTGGAGGAAATCGCTTTGTACACGGATATTGAAGAGTACAACGATGCGGATGATGCGGTGGTTATGATGACCATGCACTCGGCAAAGGGGTTGGAGTTTCCCAACGTATACTTGGTGGGCTTCGAGGACGGGCTTTTCCCGGGAATGCGCGCCATCGGTGATGCAGAGGAGATGGAAGAAGAGCGCCGGCTGTGCTATGTGGCCATCACCCGTGCCAAGGAGAAACTGACCATTTCCCACGCCAAGCAGCGCATGCTCTATGGTCGTACCAATGCGGCTCTTGCATCCCGATTCCTGCGTGAAATACCGGAGCAGTACATCCTGCGCAAAGGTGGTTACCGTACAGCGCCCCAATGGGCCAGCACACCAACTTATCGGCCTGCGCAGAAACCCGCTTATACGGAGTTTGCTAACAAGCCTGCCGAAACCAAGACCGTTATTCTGGATTTGAACAAGGGTGACATGGTGCAACACGCAGCGTTTGGCAGGGGCATGGTTCTTTCTGTGATGAAAATGGGCGGCGATGCGCTGTTGGAGATTGCTTTTGATCAAATTGGCACCAAAAAGCTGATGGCTAAGACCGCTTCTGCGCACATGAAAAAGGTGTAATAATCCCGGATTCTCATCATATACTGACCTGAAGGGGTGGTATGATGGGATTCGTCAGGCGAATTTTGCGAGTGTTTGCAGTTATTCTGCTCATTTTGGCGATTTTGCTGTTGATATTCCGTTGGAAGTTCAACGAGCCGATCCGTAATTTGGCGAAAACCCAAGTGGTCAACACCACCTCAGATCTGATCAACGATGCCATCGATCGGCAGATGGCCGCAGGGGATATCCAGTACGACCGGATTGTCTATTTTGAAAAAGATCTGAACGGACGGATCACCGCCCTGAAAACAAATATGAATGAGGTCAATAAGCTAAAGACCTCCACATTAAACATCATCAACGATGAGATTCTGGCGCTGGATACATCGGACATTGGAATTCCTTTGGGAAGTTTGTTTTTTTCTGAGTTTTTATCAGGAAAAGGTCCTGCTATACCGGTGGAAGTGATTGCAATTCGCAATTCCGATGCCTATTTTAGCAGCAATTTTACTCAGGCGGGAATCAACCAAACCCTTCATCAGCTATCCATGGCGGTGCTGGTGGATGTATCGGTGCTGGTTCTCGGCGAAACGGCAAGCTTTACGGTCACCAGCGAGGTTGTTGTTGCCCAAACGGTGATCGTAGGGGATGTGCCGGACACATTTTTCCAAACCGGAGGAAGTTATGGAAGCGAAAGCAAGAATTGAGGAGCTGACCAAGCTGCTCAACGAGGCAAATTATAAATATTACGTTTTGGATAATCCTACCATGCCGGACTTTGAATACGACCGGCTGTTACGGGAACTGGAAGTGCTGGAAGCGGAGAATCCGCAACTGGCACTGCCTGATTCGCCGACAAAACGAGTGGGAGGCGAGGCGCTCAGTCAATTCGAAAAGGTGACGCATCCAGTGCCGCTGATGAGCCTGCAGGATGTTTTTTCTCAGGAAGAATTGACGGAATTTTTGCTGAAAATGAAGGGCTTCGACCCAAAAATCCAGTTTTCTGTGGAACCGAAAATCGACGGTTTATCCGTTGCTCTGGAGTATGTAGACGGCAAATTCTATAAGGGTGCAACCCGTGGCGATGGCACTGTGGGTGAGGACGTTACTGAAAACCTAAAGACGATCCGCTCCATTCCCATGACCATTCCTGATGCACCGCCCCGGCTCATCGTTCGTGGCGAGGTATTCATGCCCAAGAAGAGCTTTGAAGCCTTGAATCAGCGGCAGGAGGACGCCGGCAAGCCTTTGTTTGCCAATCCCAGAAATGCCGCCGCAGGCTCCTTGCGTCAGCTTGACCCTAAAATAGCTGCACAACGCGGTCTGGACATCTATATTTTCAATGTTCAGCTGGCTGATGGTGTGGAGTTTGCCACCCATGAGGAGTCCTTGCAATACCTTTCTCATCGGAATTTCAAGATGATCCCCAGTACCATTCTGGATGTACCGGAGGCAGTTGTTGCGGAAGTCATGCGCATCAATGAGGACCGGGAAAAACTGCCCTGCGACATTGATGGTGCGGTGATTAAGGTCAATTCCCTCGCTCAGCGAGAAGCCTTGGGCTCGACAGCCAAGAATCCCCGGTGGGCGGTGGCCTACAAGTATCCGCCTGAGATCAAACCCACCGTGGTGGAAGATATTGTTGTTCAGGTGGGCAGAACCGGAGTTTTGACACCCAAGGCAGTGGTGCGTCCCGTGCGATTGGCAGGAACGACAGTTACCAATGCCACCCTGCACAATCAAGATTTTATCACCCAACGGGATATTCGTATTGGTGATACGGTAAGCATTCGCAAGGCTGGAGAGATCATCCCGGAGATTCTGGAGGTTGACCTTTCCAAGCGGCCTGCAAACGCTCAACCCTATGTGCTTCCCAGACATTGTCCCATCTGTGGTGCCGCTACTGTGAAAGATGAGGATGGGGCATTTCTGCGGTGTACCGGTGCGGAATGTCCTGCTCAACTGAGCCGAAATATCGCCCACTTTGTCAGCCGGGATGCTATGGATATTGATGGTCTGGGCGCTGCAATCGTGGATGCTTTGATCGAAAAGGGGCATATCAAATCCCCGGCGGATATTTATTATCTGACCCTGGAGGACTTAAAATCCCTTTGGAAATCCGGCGAAACTGCCGCCAAAAAACTCCTGGCTTCCATTGAGGAGAGTAAAGACCGGGATGTAAGCCGCCTGATTTACGCCTTGGGCATCCGTCAGGTTGGCGCAAAAACCGGCAAGGTGCTGGCGTCCTCGTTCGGTAATTTGGATGCACTGATGCAGGCTTCTGTGCAGGTGCTGACGGAGGTTCCTGATGTGGGTGCCGTCACTGCAGATTATATCGTGGATTGGTTCTGTCAGGAGCAGTCCCGGAATATGATTCAAAAGCTTCGGGACGCGGGGGTTAATTTTGAAAGCAAGCGGGTGATTACCGATACCCGTTTTGCCGGTATGACCTTTGTGCTTACCGGTGCGCTGACTAAATTTACCAGGGATGAGGCTACGGAAAAGATTGAATTCTATGGGGGTAAAGCCTCCGGCTCCGTGTCGAAAAAGACTACCTATGTGGTAGTCGGCGAAAACGCCGGTTCCAAGGAGCGTAAGGCTCGTGAATTGGGGATCCCGATTCTCACCGAGGATCAGTTTTTGGAAATGATTCAATAAAGAAATCGCCCGGAAGGTAAGTCCTTCCGGGCGATTGATATTAAAGAGAAAAATCGTGATCATCGTATTGGGAAAAGTCCAAAGCCTTTGGTCTGGCAGGAACCCGCTTGGTGGGGTCATACTTGAATTTGCGACATTTGGGCGTTTCAAATACAACACCACGCTTGGCGCATAGGATCTGATCATCATCCAGCTGGGTGCCGTAAATGCAATATTCGCAAGACTGGGGCATTTTCTTTCGGAACAGCATAGGAATTACCTCATCAAAAGTTTTCTCTATTATACACCAACTGTTTCGAGAATTCTACTGGTATTTTTCGTTTTTCGCAAAAAATATGCAGATAAGAGCATAATCAGTGTTAAAATCACGAAGCTCCATAGGGGAAGTGTGAATTTATCTTCAGAAGAAAAGGATAATAGCTGCACGAAATACGTCAGCAACACACAAAATAACGATTGAAAGATCTTTCCCGGGAAATAAGCGCTCATGTCAACATCCTGGGATACGCCAAGAATTTGCAGAAGAACACATATCCCACCGAAGCTCATAAACAGCCCACATAGCACGAATTTGATCCCCATGTTGCTGATTCCGTTTAGAGATATACAGCCGTTAGATAGCTCTAAAAGGCCGCCAATGGCTATTTGGCACAGCTTTGGCAGCCGTCCTGCCGTCCAGTGATTCCATAATTTCAGAATTACACGAAACAACACGACCCAACCACAAATATTCCCCATCGCTTTCAGGCTGATTATCAGGTCTTGCGAGATACTTGTCTTACCGGTCGACACACATCGGTATGTGCCCGGTATGTCGGGGATTATCCAGCTTGTTATGATGCTGCTCAATAGTAAAATAACCCATAGTGCCCAAGAAATCCAGTGCTGATCAAACAATTGCGCTGTCATACCGAATAGAAATGCCGGGCCGCAATTGCTGCAAACACAGAGCATCCGTCTTGCGTCTGCACTCTGCAATCGATTGTATTTATGGGCATTGCCAACCAACTGCGCTCCCACCGGATAGCCGCTGAGAATCCCTGCAATCAGCAAGCTCTGACTGTTCGGTGGAAGGTAAAACAATCTGCTTAGCCACTTTGGACCATTCCATTGCTGGGATGTTAGCAATCGAGCAAGAAACATCATAGGGAATATGGACGGAATCACCACCCGAAGGCACAGTTCGATACCTTCCTGCGCGCCAAGCAAAGCATTTCGACTATCAAAAATCAGCAAAAGCATCCCTATAATCAACAATACGATCTTACCCATGTCCATCACCCCATCCGATTCTATGCTCCAAAAACGGGTCATAGAATGACCAAAAGGAGGTGGAGCGGTGAAACAGCGAAAAGGAATTTGGGATCGGATTGCAGACAAAAGCGATCTTCAGGAGGAGCCGTTTCCAGGTCAGCCGGTGGTGGAGCTGTATGGACAACGGAGGGTTTTGATCGAACATCATCGGGGTGTTACGGAGTATGGCAGGGAGCGAATTTCAGTACGAATGGGTTACGGTCTGCTTCAGATCTGCGGGCGCTGTTTGGAGGTAGCGAAAATGACTGCACAGCATCTGGTGATTGTAGGGGAAATTGATTCGCTGACATTGTGCAGGAGGTGCTGATATGGATACAATGAAATGGATGCAAGGATATGTTTCGGTGTCCGTCACCAGTGCCGATATTGCCGGAGTGCTTCGCAGAATCAATGGCGCAGGCATCACCACATATCAGGTGAGACAAACCGGTGATCTAACACTGCAATTTACCATACGGCGGCAGGATTTGCGATCTGTGAGTAAAATCTTGAAAAAAAGCGGTGACAGCCTGCATCTTGAAAATAGGGGAGGGCTCTACTGGATTCTGCAAGGGATGATGAGGCGACCGATCATGCTGTGTGGTATTCTTGCACTGTTACTGCTGACCGCATTACTCCCTAGAAGAATCTACTTCGTGCAGGTGGAGGGGAACCAGCTCGTTCCAACTGCGAAAATTGTCGAAGCGGCGGAAAGCTGTGGTATCAAATTCGGCGTAGTTCGACGGTCTGTACGCAGCGAAAAAATGAAAAATGCTCTCCTTGCGGCAATACCCGAATTGCAGTGGGCAGGTGTGAACACAAGAGGCTGTTTGGCGATCCTCTCCGTCAAAGAGCGGACGCAACCGGAAGAATCAGGAGATTCTCCAAAAGTGAGCAGTATTTTGGCTGCTCGGGATGGCGTCATTACGGAGGTGACCGTGAAAAGTGGTACACCCTTATGCAAGGTCGGGCAAGGGGTAACAGCCGGACAAGTGCTGATTTCCGGGTACTCAGATTGCGGTATTTACATCCGTGCAACTCAGTCGGAAGGGGAGATCTACGCCCTGACAAAACGTCACTTGGAGGTTATAACCCCTTTGGAAGTGGGCTTTATCAGCTCCGGAACTGACTCGGGTAAAAAAATATCTGTGATTTTTGGAAAAAAACGAATAAATTTCTCCAAAGGTAGTGGAATTTCGGATGCCACTTGTGGTAAAATGTATCGAGAGTATACGTTGACACTGCCGGGAGGCTTTGCGCTGCCTGTGCGTATAGGCATAGAGCAATGGACAGACTACAAAGTGCAATCTGAAGTCATCAGCGAAGAAGCCGCCGGTGTAAAAATATCTGAGTTTGCTGATGGTTATCTTCAGTCGCAAATGATTGCCGGAACTGTGCAGGCAAAGCAGGAAGATCTGATCAGCGAGGATGGATTTTTTCTTAGCCAAGGCAGTTACGTCTGCCATGAAATGATCGGAATTACACGCATTGAGGAGAAGATAGATGAAATTGACAGAACGGATCGTGAACGCAGAACGGGTTGAGGACCTGATCTCCGTTTTTGGATCATTTGATGAGAATATTCGGCGCATTGAGGATGCACTGGCGGTGTCCATTGTCAACCGTGGCACGGAGCTGAAGGTTTGTGGCGACGAAGAAGCGGTGGATAAGGCAGTTCGTACTCTGGAAGGACTGCTGTCGCTGGCTGCCAAGGGCGAAGTGATCGACGAACAGCGGGTTCGCTACTTGATCACCCTGGTTCGGGAAGGCAACGATGCGCAGGTTGCCCAGATGGCCAAGGATGTGGTGTGCATCACCGCAAAGGGTAAGCCCATCAAGGCGAAAACCGTCGGTCAGCAGAAATATATGAAGGCCATCGCCAAGAACACCGTCACCATCGGTGTTGGCCCTGCCGGTACCGGTAAGACCTACCTGGCAGTAGCGGCGGCAGTAGCGGCCTTCCGGGAAAGAACGGTGAATCGGATCATTCTGACCCGTCCTGCGGTGGAGGCCGGTGAGCGTCTGGGCTTCCTGCCCGGTGACCTGCAGAACAAGGTGGATCCTTACCTGCGTCCGCTTTATGATGCGCTTTACGATATGCTGGGTGCGGAAACCTTCCAAAAATATCAGGAGCGTGGCTCCATCGAGGTTGCGCCCTTGGCCTATATGCGTGGCCGCACCTTGGATGATAGCTTCATCATTCTGGACGAAGCCCAGAACACCACCAAAGAGCAGATGAAGATGTTCCTGACCCGTCTGGGCTTTGGCTCGAAAATCGTCATCACCGGCGACGTGACCCAGATCGACCTGCCGGACGATAAGACCTCCGGACTGAAGGATGCCATCCGGGTTCTGGAAGGAGTAAATGATATTGCCATCTGCCAGCTGACATCTGCGGATGTGGTGCGTCACGCATTGGTTCAGGAGATCATCAATGCCTATGAAAAGGCATCCAAGAAGCCTGCGCCCCAGCAACCTAACCGCTATCAAAGGACGAAGTGAATATGAATACAAAAATCAACATCACTTTTCAGGTTTTTACCGTGAAAAGACCGATTATTACGAATATTATCAAAAAATGCATCCTTGCTACGTTGGAGCAGGAGAAGATTGCCGCACCTTGCGAGATCAACGTGCTGGTCACCGATGATCAGGGCATTCGGATCATCAATCAGGCCAGTCGGAACATCGACAAGGCTACGGACGTGCTGAGTTTTCCCATGTTCCAGCTCATTCCCGGTCAGCCCCCGGAGGATTGGGAGGAATACCTCGATCCCGGTACCGGCCTTTGCCCCTTGGGCGATATGTGCATCAGCCTTGAGCGAGCAACCGCTCAGGCGCAGGAATTCGGCCATACCCAGCGCCGTGAGGTTGGGTATCTGACCATCCATTCCATGCTGCACCTGCTGGGGTACGATCACATGGACGACGGCCCTGAAAAGAAACAAATGCGTACCCGGGAGGAGGCCATCGCCGCCACCATTCCCGGCATGACCAGAGATTAAGGAGTTACTTATGAAGACCAAACCCGCTATGATTACCATCGCCGGACGGCCCAATGTGGGCAAGTCCACCTTGACCAATTACCTTGTTGGCGAGAAGATCGCCATCGTTTCCAATAAGCCCCAGACCACTCGTAACCGCATCTGCGGCATCGTCACCCGGGAGGATACACAGTTTGTGTTTGTGGATACCCCCGGTTACCACCGTGCCCGTACCAAGCTGGGCGATTACATGGTGGGTGTTGCCCGGGATTCCATTGCAGATGTGGATCTGACCATTTTGGTAGTAGAGCCTATTGCCTCAATTGGCGCTCAGGAGGAAGGACTGCTGGAGAAGATCAAGTCCACCAATTGTCCCGTAGTTCTGGCTATCAACAAGATCGACACCGTGGAAAAGGACAAGCTGCTGGAGGTCATTGCCGTGTACTCCGAGGCAGCAAAATTTGACGCAATCATTCCCATCTCTGCAAAGACCGGCGATGGCGTGGAGCAGCTTCTGGAGGTTTGCGGCAAGTATGCCATCGATAGTCCCTTCCTGTTCCCGGAGGACATCACAACCGATCAGCCGGAGCGGCAGGTGATGGCAGAAATCATTCGTGAAAAGCTGCTTTGGTGTCTGGATAAGGAGATTCCCCATGGCACTGCCGTGGAAATCACCACCTTCTCCGAGCGTGACAGCGGTGTTATCGACATCGATGCTACCATTATTTGCGAAAAGTCCAGCCACAAGGGCATCATCATTGGCAAGCACGGCGCTATGCTGAAGAAGATCTCTACCATGGCCCGGGTGGACTGTGAGAAGTTCATGGGCACCAAGGTGTACCTGACCACATGGGTCAAGGTCAAGGAAAACTGGCGTGACAGCGATTATCTGGTACGCAACTTCGGCTACAGCGAATAATTTCCACGGCTAACCGGGCCAATTTCGCAAACACTATCCCAGGAGGGATGGATATGGTAGCGAAGGATTACTGGCAGTTGTTTTTGGAAACCGGTACGCCGGAATATTATATGATGTACAGCCAAGCTTTGAAAGGGGAGAGAAGCCATATACCTGACGACACAAGCGCTGGTATTGCGGGTCACCGACTACAATGACCGGGATGCGCTTCTGACCCTGCTCACCGGAAAATACGGCAAGATCACCGCTAAGGCCAGGGGACTGCGGCGGAAGAACAGTCCTCTGGTAGCACCATGTCAGCTTTTGGCCTTCGGTGAGTTTACATTGTTTGAATATCGGGATATGTACACTATCAACGAGGCAACCTCCGTGGAGCTGTTTTCTGAGCTGCGCCGGGATTTGACGAAGCTGTCGCTGGGTACCTATTTTGCTCAGGTGGCTGAGGTGATCGCCCAAGAAGATTTGCCGAACCCGGAATTACTTTCATTGGTTTTGAACTGTCTGCATGGGCTAAGCAAGCTGAATCTGCCTGAGCAGCAGATAAAGGCTGTATTTGAGATGCGTTGCGCCTGCCTTGCAGGATACGCCCCGGATCTGTACGGATGTCGGATTTGCGGCAGTCAGGAGCCGGTGCTGTTTGATCTTTCCGGCGGTGCATTGCTGTGCAAAAATTGTCGAGCCAGCGCCGAAGGTATCCGAATGCCGGTGACTCCTGGAATTCTGGACGCTCTGCGCTACATTGCATACTGCGACCCGAAAAAGTTATTTGCTTTTTCGGTAGGTGCCGATAATTTGCAGCAGCTTTCCGGCCTCACCGAGGCGTACTTAACCACACAATTGGAACGGGGATTTTCTACTTTGGATTTTTACAAATCGCTGCTTTTTTAGGAGAAACTATGTCTGAATTATACGAAAAATCGCTCCTGAAGTTGGAGCTTGATCAGGTATTGGAGCTGCTTGCCGGGTGCGCCGGTAGCAGTGAGGGCAAGGAACGCTGTCGGCGTTTGCGCCCCAGCTCCGATCTTGAAGATGTGCAGGCTATGCTGGAGGAAACCACCGCCGCATCGGATCTTTGCACGAAAAAGGGCAACCCCAATTTTGGGGATGTGAAGGATGTATCCGCATCTTTGGAGCGGGCTGATCTTGGCGGCGCACTGCAGCCGAAGGAGCTTTTGGGCATCGCTGGGGTTCTTCGCAGCGCTCGAAATATTAAGAGCTATGTGGCTGAGGATGAGGCAAACACTGTACTTTCAACCCTTTTTGATGCCCTTTCTCCAAATAAATACTTGGAAGACCGTATTTTCGGCGCTATTTTGTCGGAAGATGAAATTGCGGATACTGCAAGCCCTGAGCTGGCAGATATTCGCCGCCATATGCGCATCCAATCCGGTAAGATCCGGGACAGTCTGCAAAAGGTGATTTCCTCCCCGGCGTACAGCAAGTACCTCCGTGAGCCGATCATCACCATCCGTCAGGGACGTTATGTGGTGCCGGTAAAATCCGAGTGCCGCAATGATGTTCCCGGTCTTGTCCATGATGTTTCCGCAACCGGTTCCACCTATTTCATCGAGCCCATGTCCGCAGTTAATGCCAACAATGCACTGCGGGAGCTGGAGCTGAAAGAAAAGAAGGAAATCGAGCGGATTTTGGCGGAACTGTCCGCAGAAGCGGCGGCGCACCGTGAGGATATTTCCCTCAACTTTGAGATGTTGGTGCGTCTGGATGTGATCTTTGCCAAGGCAAAGTTGGGCTATCGGATGAAGGCTTGGGCACCTCTGATGAACGATCAGGGCAAGGTGGAACTGCGTAACGCACGGCATCCTCTCATCGACAGCCAGAAGGTGGTGCCGATTTCCGTTCGCTTGGGCTCGGATTTTGACACCATGACCATCACCGGCCCCAACACAGGCGGCAAAACCGTCACTCTGAAAACCATCGGTCTGCTGACGCTCATGGCTGAGTGCGGTCTGCACGTGCCGGCAGGAGATGGCAGTCAGCTTTCTACCTTTCACGCAATTTTGGCAGACATTGGCGATGAACAATCCATCGCCCAAAGCCTTTCCACCTTCTCCAGCCACATGAAGACCATCGTGGATGTGGTCGCTCAATGCGATGACCGGACGTTGGTTCTCTTTGACGAGCTGGGTGCCGGTACTGATCCTGCGGAAGGAGCGGCGCTGGCAATGGCGATCATCGAATTCTGCCGCAAAATGGGCTCCCGTGTGGTGGCAACCACCCATTACGCCGAGCTTAAACTGTACGCCATGCGTACCAAGGGGGTCATCAATGCCTCCTGCGAATTTGACGTGGAAACTTTACGCCCCACATACAAGCTGCTCATCGGCATCCCCGGCAAGTCCAATGCCTTTGCTATTTCCCGTAAATTGGGTCTATCGGAAGAAATTTTGAAGGAAGCCGACGATCTGGTAGGGAAGAGTGACAAGGATTTTGAGGACGTGCTTTCCCAGCTTGAACAGCAGCGCCAGCAGATGGAGCAGGCCAGGGTAGAGGCGGAGCGTCTGCGCAAGGAAACTGCCAACATCAAGGCGCAGAGTGAGCAATATCATGCCCAGCTCCAAAAAGAGAAGGATAAGGCTCTGGAAGCCGCCCGTCGGGAGGCGCAGGAGATCATTGAAGATGCCCGGCGCACCGCAAATGCCGCATCCGATGAGATCAAGGCTCTGAAAAAACAGCTTGCAGAAGGTGCAGACACCACCGGCATCAATCAGCGTCAGGCTGAATTGCGTCGTAACCTGAATGACGCCCAGAGCCGCATCCGTGCCAATCAGCCAGAGAAGGAACGTCCGGAGCCCACTCGTGAGATCATCATTGGCGACACTGTGGAGCTTCTCAAGCTGGGTACCAAGGCCAATGTCATTGCCATCAACAAAGATGGCACTTATCAGCTTCAGGCAGGCATTCTGAAAATGAGTGCGAAAAAAGACGAAATCTACCTGCTTGAGCAGGAGAATCCCTACAAGGACAAGCACATCCGTCCTGCTCATTCTGGACGGGAGATGAAGCTGGCGGCGTTCAGTCCCGAAGTAGACTTGCGTGGCATGGACACCATTGAGGCGGTTTGTGTCATGGAGCGATATTTGGACGAAGCCATGCGTTCCGGCCTGAAATCCGTGCGCATTATCCATGGTAAGGGCACAGGCGCAGTCCGTGCTGCCGTCCATCAGGCACTGAAAAAGAATAAGTTTGTCAAGAAATTCCGCCTGGGACAGTACGGTGAGGGCGAAGATGGCGTAACCATTGCAGAATTTAACTGATATTTGCATTGACATTTGCAAAATTTTTCTGTATGATATACACAGAAGTGCGGCATCTTGACCTGGTGCCGTAGATAAGGAGTGTTACTATGTTCAGTAAGGAAATTATTGTCCGTTGCGAGTCCGGCCTGCATAACCGTCAGGCTACATACTTCGTTCAGAAGGCAAATGAGTTTAACTCCAGCATTTGGCTAGAATCCGACAACCGGAAAATGAACGCCAAGAGCCTACTGGGTATTATGTCCCTGGGAATCGTCACCGGCGCTACCGTTACCGTTTCCGCAATGGGCCCCGATGCTGAGGCCGCTGTGAATGCCCTGGAAGCGCTGCTTCAGCGGGATGTTTATTGATCTAACATGAATTTCCGCCTCAGTGCCATGCATTGAGGCGGTTTTTATTGGTGATACTATGACCTTTGATGAACTGAAAGATAAGGCTCTGAGCCTCCCATATGCCCCGGGTGTATACATCATGCGGGACAAGACCGACAAAGTCATTTATGTGGGCAAGGCGAAAAAATTGAAGAATCGGGTCAGCCAGTATTTTCAGGATACTGCTTCACACACGCCCAAAACCCGCATTATGGTCAGCAAAATTGACCATTTTGAGGTGATCGTGGCTGCCTCAGAGTTTGAGGCTCTGGTGCTGGAATGCTCTCTGATTAAGCGGTATATGCCAAAATACAACATCCTTTTGAAGGATGACAAGGGCTATCCCTATCTGCGGCTGAATATGAAGGAGCCATACCCGAAGATCACTATGGTCGGCAAGCTATCTGACGATGGGGCATCCTATTATGGTCCTTACGGCAGCCGGGGCGTGACCCATGATGTGTTGGAAGCCATTCGACTGACTTTGCGCCTCCCTGGCTGCGGCAAGCAATTTCCCCGGGATATCGGCAAAGACCGCCCCTGCCTGAACTACCACATGAATCAATGTGAGGGCTGGTGCCAACCAAACCGGGGGTATCAGGATTACCGCAACCGGATGGAGCAGGCGAAACAACTCCTGGGTGGTAATTACAAAGCTGTTGCGGATGATATTCGGAGTCAAATGCTGTCTGCGGCGGAGAATTTGGAATTTGAACTGGCGGCATCCTTGCGAGACCGGCTAAATGCGGTGGAAGCCCTGGGTCAGCGGCAATTGGTCACAGCCGGCAGTCTTGCGGATACGGATGTGATCGGCTACGCTCAGACAGAGGCCAAAGCCTGCTTTGCGGTGCTGCATTTCTCCGGGGGAAACCTTCTGGATAAGGACTATGAAATCCTGCCCTTGCCAGATGATAAGGAATCCGCTGTTTCCAGTCTGCTGAAGCAGTATTATTTGAGTAGGGGAGTAGCACCCAAAATTGTACTGTTGCCCTTTGAAATTGATGATAGCGAGCTGTTTTCGCAGCTTTTACAGCAACAATTTAACCGAAACACAAAAATTAAAGTTCCACAGCGGGGTGACAATGTACGGCTTGTGGAGCTTGCCTGCAAGAATGCTTTTGAAGAAGCGCAGCGGGCCACAAGCAGGGAAGAGAAGGTGTCTGGAACACTGACCCTTCTCGGAAAAATGCTTGCCATGGAGCCACCAAAGAGGATCGAATCCTTCGATATTTCCAATATTTCCGGTACGGATATTGTTGCCAGCATGGTGGTCTTTCAGGATGGGAAACCCCGTAAATCTGATTATAAGCGCTTCAAAATAGATGGGTTGGATGGGCAGGACGATTATGCATCCATGCACCAAGTGGTAAAGCGCCGGTTTATCCATTACAAAAATGGTGATAAGGGGTTTGAAGAAGCACCGGATCTTCTGCTTATTGACGGTGGCGTAACCCATGCGCAAACCGCAGTAAAAGCCCTCAGTGAGCTGAAACTGACTATGCCGGTATTCGGTATGGTCAAGGATGACCGTCACCGTACACGGGCTCTGGTAACCCCTGAGGGGCAGGAAATCCGTATCGACAATCAGCAGGCGATATTTGCGCTCATCGGTAACATCCAGGAAGAAACCCACCGGTTCGCCATAACCTATCACCGTCAGCTACGCAGTAAGCGGCTGCGCTATTCCGAGCTGGATCAAATTCCGGGCATCGGTCCCAAGCGAAAGCAGGAGCTTTTGAAAACCTTCAAATCCCTCACTGCAATCGGTCAGGCATCATTAGGTGAACTGGAGCGCTTACTGCCCAAGGATGCGGCTTTGGCCGTGTATCTACACTTCCACAAGGAGGATGAATCATGAGAGTTATCACCGGAAAAGCCCGTGGCGTATCCCTGAAAACTCCTGAAGGGCTTCACACACGCCCAACAGCGGATCGGGTGAAGGAGGCTCTGTTCAGCATCATTCAATTTGATATTCCCGGCGCAACAGTGCTTGATCTGTTCGGCGGCACCGGGCAGCTTGGCATCGAAGCTTTAAGCAGAGGTGCCAAACGTGCGGTGTTCGTGGATGAACGAGAGGATGCATGCCGGCTGATCAAGGAGAACTTGCGCAGAACCAAATTGGACACCGACGGACAGGTGGTTCGTGCCGATTATATGGAATATTTGCGCAGATGTCGCGAAAAATTCGGCATTATATTCCTGGATCCACCTTATGCTGAAGTTTTTTTGGAAAATTCGCTAAATATGATAACGGAAATTGACATTTTGCAATCTGGTGGTATAATAGTAACAGAACGCCCGTTAGGGAAGGAGCTTTTATGCGAATTTCCGGGCTACACCCGGTCCAAGGACTACAAATACGGCAAAACTTTGTTGACCTTGTACCGAAAGGATGGGTAATTTGAAAATTGCTATTTACCCCGGCAGCTTTGATCCGGTTACCATCGGCCACCTGAATATTATTCGCCGTGCATCTGAAATTTTCGACCGGCTGATCGTATGCGTTATGGTCAATGCCGGTAAGTCCCCCATGTTTTCTCTGGAGGAAAGGGTGGAGCTGATCCGCCGTGTGACTGCCGATCTTCCTAATGTGGAAGTGGATTTTTCCAATGAACTTTTGGCAGATTACGCCAAGAAAAAGGGCAGTTGCGTGATCGTTAAGGGACTGCGCGCCGGTTCCGACTTTGAAAACGAATTCCAAATGGCATTGATCAATCGTAAGATCAATCCTGGTTTGGATACCATGTTCCTTACTGCAGAGCATCAATACACCTATCTTAGCTCCAGTACAGTTAAGGAGTTGGGATATTATCAGGTGGATCTTTCTGATTTCCTGCCGGAAGCGATTATTCCGGATTTTCAGGTTAGAATTCTTAAATTACGTCAAGGAGGAAATTCCAAATGAACGAAAAGCATATTGAAGATATCATCACCGCGTTGTACGACATGATCCAGGATGCCCGTAGCTTGCCTCTGGGCGCCGATAAGTGCATTGTCGAGCGTGACAAGGTACTGGACATGCTCGATGAGATCAGCGCACAGCTGCCTGCAGAGCTGAAGCAGTCCCGCACTATCGTGGAGAGCCGCAACGAGTTGATTGGTCAGGCGAAGCGCGAAGCTGAGAGCATTGTCCGCAGAGCCCAGGAAGAGGCTGAGCGACTGGTTTCTCAGCAGGCTATTTACGAAGAAGCTAAGCGCCGCTGCGCTGAGCAGATCACCCAGACCCAGGCTCAGATTGCTAACCTGCGCAAGGTCAGCAACGAGTACATGGATGAGGCTCTGCGCCGCACCGAAGAGGCAATTGCCAAGTCCCTGAATGAGGTTCAGGACACCCGTACTAAGTTCAATGCACTGGCTGCTAAGCAGGCTGGTAACGAGTAATATCAATTTTCCTATTTTGAAACAGCTCAAAAGTGGAAACTTTTGGGCTGTTTTTATGAGGTTCTATGGAGGATACTAACATGAATTATATGGAACGTTATGAGTTTTGGTGCAATGCTGATCTGCCCGAGGAAACTAAGCTGGAGCTTGCGTCTATCAAGAATGATGAAGAAGAGCTGAAGGGCCGCTTCGGTAGTGATCTGCAGTTCGGCACCGCCGGTATGCGTGGCATCATGGGCGCAGGCAGCAATCGTCTGAACCGCTACACTGTCCGCCGTGCCGCTCAGGGCATGGCTGCTTGGCTGTCCGGCACTGATCTGCCCAAGATCGCCGCTATCGGCTACGACTCCCGTCACAACTCTCAGCTGTTTGCTGAGGTCTGCGCAGTGGCTTTTGCTGAGGCTGGTATTCATACTTGGTTGTACGACCGCCTCGCTCCCACTCCTATGCTGTCCTATGCTGTCCGTGAGCTGGGCTGCGGCTGCGGTATCGTTATCTCCGCCAGTCACAACGCCGGCGCTTACAACGGTGTTAAGTGCTATGGTCCCGACGGCTGCCAGATGACCGATGAGCCCGCTGCCATCGTCACCGCCAAGATTTCCGAGATTCCTTTTTTTGTGCCTGAGAGCAAGACCTTTGCTGAGTTCATGGCTGAGGGCAAGATCAGCTACATCGGTCAGGAGATCTGGGAAAAGTACTACCAGACCGTGCTGGCTGAGGCTGTTGAGCCTGCCATGATCCGTGAGGCTGGTCTGGACATCGTTTACACCCCTCTGTGCGGCACCGGCAACGAGCCTGTTCGCGAGATCCTGGGCCGCCTGGGCGTGAATATCACTGTGGTTGCCTGCCAGGAGAAGCCTGACGGCGACTTCAAGACCTGTGAATATCCCAACCCCGAAACCGATGCTGCTCTGAATGAGAGCTACAAGGTGGCTGCTACTGCTCCCTGCGATGTGATTCTGGGTACCGACCCCGATGCTGACCGTGTGGCGATCGCTGTGCCTGACGGCAACGGTGGCTTCCGTAAGCTGTCCGGCAATGAGCTGGGCTGCATGCTCATGGAGTACATTCTGAAGGCTCGTACCGCCCGTAACGACCTGCCCGAGGGTGCAGAGGTGGTGCGCAGCATCGTTTCCTCTCCTCTGGCTGACCAGATTGCTAAGTTCTACGGCGTGGAGATGAAGGCTGTTCTCACCGGCTTTAAGTATATCGGCGGCGAGATTCTGGAGCTGGAAAATAAGGGCGAGCAGAATAAGTTTGTCTTCGGTTTTGAAGAGAGCTGTGGCTACCTGAAGGGTACCTACTGCCGTGATAAGGATGCCGTTATTGCTTCCATGTTGGTGTGCGAGATGGCTGCTTCCCTGAAGCTGCAGGGTAAGTCCATTCTTGATGCCCTGAATGAGGTTTACGCCAAGTACGGCTACTACCTGGCTCATGTCCAGAGTGTGGAGCTGACCGGCGCAGATGCCATGGAGAAGGCCGCTAAGATGATGGCTGACCTCCGTGCCAACGTGCCTGCTACAATCGGCGGCGCTGCTGTCACCGCTGTGCGTGACTACAAGAGCAGCATTGCCAAGGATCTGACTACTGGCGCTGAGACTGTGATCAATCTGCCCAAGTCTAACGTCCTGGAGTTCCTGCTGGGCGATAAGGGCAGTGTTATTGCCCGTCCTTCCGGCACTGAGCCTAAGGTCAAGTTCTACTACACTGCAGTTGGCGAAAATCAGGCTGCAGCCAAGACCCTTCTGGATGCGCTGGTCGCTCAGATGTCTGTCTGATATGAATAAAGATCTACCGGAGCGGTTATCCGCTCCGTTTCTTTTTATACCTGCAGGTTCATAGGTTGAAACGAAAGGGGAGATGGGGGATGGTTCGAAATCATAAAGTTACCGGCACAGCGACACCCATGGCACTAGGGTTGGCGATTGGCGTAGGAACAGCATTGCTCATACTTGGAATTTCGGCTATGGTAATCACATGGTTGGCGTTAGGGGAGAGGATGCCCGTATCCGCCATTGGTTATGGTGTTATGGTGGCGCATTTGCTGGCGGTATGTATTGGCGGAGTCATTGCGAGCAATGCGATCAAACACCGGAAAGTGTTTGTTTGCCTGATCGTAGGCTGCGTATACTTTTTGTGCCTCATTGGATGCACAGCAATGTTCTTTGGTGGGCAATATCAAGGGATGGGGGTAACTGCATTGGTAATAGCAGGGGCATCTGGACTCACTGGCTTGCTTATGTCGAGATGTAACAACGACGGAAATAGACGATATAAAAAATACCGAAATCGTTAAGTTGTACAAAATATAAAGCTGGGTAAAAATAATTTACCCAGTACTAAAATTTGCAAGTTCGCTTGCAAAACCTATATTTAGTATTCTTTTGTATGATCGATCCCCAATATATTGCGCAACAGTAGAAAATGATAAAGATATTTGGTGGTGTGGTTGCATTAGTTTACATAACGGCGTTAACATAAAAATCGGCATAATTTACAAAAATCGCAAAAATATCCAAAAGTGCTTGAAAATCAATGGGTTTTGGAGTATAGTATTCATGCTATATGAGTATATGGTATTGCTATGCCTATGCTCTTTTGACCTGCCTTACTTTCTTCGCTCCATTGACTTTTCAGTCAGACAAGGAGGTCAAAAGATGTTTTCCATTTCCTTTTGCCGTGAGCCGTCCGCTGGTTGGGTGCGGCATTCCAGTATCATTCTTGCAAGCTGTTGGTGTGCAGGATTGCTTCTGGGAATTATGGCAGCAGCATCCGCAGGGGAATCCTTAATCTCTAAGATGCGCAGCGCTGCATCGCAGCCTGTGTCGATCGTTCCGTTCCTTGCGTATGTCCCTTTTCTCTTATCTGCTATTGTTATCCACTTGCGTCAACCATGGTTCATTCTTCCATGTAGCATTATAAAGGCATTTCTATTTGGCTATTGTGCTTTTGCAGTTATGCTTGGCTTTGAGCAGAGTGGCTGGTTGGTGGTTTTTCTTTTTCTGTTTTCCGATGCTGTATCTATTCCAATTTTGTATTTTTATTGGTTACGGTGTATCAAAGGAAGCTGCGCAAAAGGATATTGGTTCTCGGGGTGCTGTTTGGCAGCGCTTCTTGCCGTAGGACTGATCGATTATTGCTGGATAGCGCCATTTTTGGCGGATCTTATATCATAACAAGAGGGAAAAGGTACGGTTTTCATGTTGGACTTGATCTGCGCTTATGAAAATTACCTGACCAAGGTAAAGCAGGCGTCCTCCAATACGGTATCCTCCTACATGCGGGATATTCGTCAGTTTGCTGACTGGCTGAAGTTCAGGGAGGAGATCACGGTGGTGGATGCGACACAATTGAATATAAGCCAGTATCTTGCCCATTTGGAGAAGGACGGGCGTTCCGGTGCAACCGTTTCACGCTGTTTGGCCAGCTTGAAGAATTTCTATGCGTATTTGGTTTCCACCGGTTTTCTGGAAAAGACTCCTGTGGTTGACATTCATGTGGACCGTGGTGAAAAGAAACTGCCTCAGATTCTTACCGGTCGTGAGATCGAATTACTTCTGTCCCAGCCGTCCTCAATCGATGCCAAGGGTATCCGGGATAAAGCCATGCTGGAAGTCATGTACGCCACCGGCATTCGCGTTTCCGAGCTGATTGAGCTAAATGTGGAGGACGTGAATTTGGAACTGAGCATTATCAAATGCTCCGGCGCCAAGAAAACCCGTGCCATTCCGCTGTACCCCGGGGCTCTTCGTGCATTGACTGTGTATCTGCGTGAAATCCGGGAGGGTATGGTTGCTTCCGCTGATGAGCGGGCGCTGTTTGTAAATGTCAATGGTGTGCGCATGAGCCGCCAGGGATTCTGGAAGATTTTGAAGGCATATCAAAATTCTGCTCACATTGACAAAGAGATTACCCCGCACACCTTGCGCCACAGCTTCGCTGTGCATCTGCTGGAAAACGGCGCAGACATTGGCTCTTTGCAAGAACTGATGGGTCACAGCGACATTTCCTCTACACAGATGTACACCCATATGGTTAATCAAAAGCTGAAATCCGTATACGAAAAGTGTCATCCGAAAGCTTAAAACACCTGTTTGTGTTCACAAACAGGTGTTTATTATATAAGTAACCCCTGCCAGAAATTTGGCAGGGGTTTGATAATAGGGGAGAGTGGATCAGATACCGGTCATGGCGGCCAGAACATCTACTTCCATTGTCTGAATGCCCTTCTTCATATCAAGACCTTCATCCATGTCAACATCGGTGAAGCCGCCGTCATGGGTGCAGACAATACGGTTGGTCTTGCCAGCCAAAAGCAACTCGACAGCCAGGTAGCCCATCTTGGTCGCATTGACACGGTCACGGGCATTGGGAACGCCGCCGCGCTGAATATGACCAAGAACCGTCACACGGGGATCCAGGTCGATAGCTTCCTTGATCTGTGCGGCTATATCGTTGGCAGAGCCAGCGCCCTCGGCCACAACGATCATGTAGTGAGTAAAACCATTAAAACGAGCCTGACGGATCTTTTCAATCACATCCCGTTCAAAATCGATTTCCTTTTCAGGAACCAGTACGGCTGTAGCACCCACTGCCAGACCGACATACATAGCCAGATAGCCGGCGTTGCGGCCCATGACCTCGACAACAGAGCAGCGCTCGTGGGACTGCATGGTGTCACGAAGTTTATCGATGCACTGAATGGCAGTATTGGCAGCGGTATCGAAGCCGATGCAGTAATGGGTACAGCTAATATCGTTATCAATGGTGCCGGGAATACCGATAACATTGATGCCATACTTGGAAAGGGCACGGGCACCACGGAAAGTACCGTCACCGCCAATGGCAATGATGCTGTCTAAACCAAGAAATTTGCAAGTGGAAACAGCTTTGCGCTGACCTTCTTCGGTCATAAATTCCTTACTACGGGCGGTGTAGAGGATGGTGCCACCACGGTTGATGGTGTGAGAAACACTTTTTTCGTCCAGCTTAATAATGTCGCCGGTGATCAGACCATTCCAGCCACGACGGATACCATAACATTCAATGCCGTGATACAAAGCAGTACGTACAACAGCTCGTACACAAGGATTCATGCCGGGAGCATCGCCACCGCTGGTCAAAACACCAATACGTTTTACGCTCATAATAATTCCTCCTGAAATCAGGTTATATACGCTTATATTCTATCGCTGAAATAGCAAAAAGTAAAGACATTTTTCCTAAAAGGATGTTCTAAATTGTAAATTTCTTTGTTATCATGAATAAAAAAGACAACGTAAGGAGGGCACGCCTTAACAGAAAGGGGAGGTGAACATGGACGAAATGAACAACGCTGACCTAACGAAAGACCTCGTCAATGAAATTGACCAAACACCTGGAATCCATGTGCGCATACTTAGCGACCGGAGAAAAAGACCTTTTCAAGTACTACGCGGGAAAAGTCGATGGGTGGAAAGAATTACTAGAGGAAATCTTTTGTTTCGATGAACACCATGCAGATGATCACGTTAAAGCCATGTTGGTTATCATGGATGAGAATTGGTAAAGAGGTACAGCACATGAAAGTCACTTTCCATTGTTTCTATCCTAATACCGAATGTACCACCAAACATATGCAAGAACTGGCGATCGCAGACATATCGAAATGGATCCGATTGCTACAAATTCACTCATCCAGCCTGCACAGCTATTTCAGTAAAAGTATGGTTCCATGATTCTGAATAAAAAAGGGAATCCCCCCGGAGCATTCCGGGGGTATATCTCACGAACGCAACAAAATAAAAATGTTCTTTATGAGTTAGAATGATGCACAAAACCACTTTTGTTAACCTAACAATTAAGCGATAAAAAAGAAAGATATACCGTTATATAAGGCGTATTGTAGAAGATTTTATCAAGAAACGACGATGTGACAAATTTGGATAAATGCTTGGCTTACGTCAGATTTACGCCAATTTGATTTGAAAAGGGAAGAAGCCCAACATTGCAATAAAAATTAATAGTCGATATTTATTCACAGTTATTTGCATGGCATGTGTATGCCGCGAATAACTGATTTTTTGCGCATTTTGAGTAGGCAAGACTCTTTCGATCCATTTTTTGATTATAGATTTTGCCGGATAATCATAAATGAAAAGCAGTATTCTCGTTGGGTAGAGGTAAAAAACGTTTTTGAAAAAACTCTTGAAATCGAATATACTTACTTTTCGAAATATAAAATGTATTTTTCTATATTACAATTCTGTAATGGAATTTCAACCGTAAAAATGGTATGATAGCAGATATGAGTGGAGGTGTAAGTATGGATAGACTGTTATTGGTAGAGGATGATCCTACGCTTATTCGGATGCTGACTGAGTTTCTAACAACAGAAAACTTTCGGGTTATCTCGGTAACCGGGCAGAGGGAAGCGTGTGAGAAACTGGAAACACAGAATCCGGATCTTACTTTGGTGGATATTTCTTTAGCGGATGGGAATGGCTTTGCCGTATGTGCAATGGCAAAAGAGCTGGGAGTTCCAGTCATCTTTTTGACGGCATCAGGAGATGAATACAGTGTCGTTACCGGATTGGATATGGGAGCGGATGATTACATTTCTAAGCCCTTTCGTCCCAGAGAATTGGTATCTCGTATTCGTAGCGTTCTGCGGCGAACAGGAAAGCGGCAGAGTGTGATCTTCTTGGGCAATTTAATGATCGATACGAACAAGGGGACAGTTACACGAAATGGACAGGACGTATATCTTTCTGCTTTAGAGTATCGGCTGCTTTTGGTGTTTCTTAACAACCGTGGTCAAGTGCTGACCCGGGACAAACTGCTGGAGGAAATTTGGGACTGTGCCGGGGATTATGTGGGCGACAACACGCTGACGGTATATATTAAACGGTTGCGTGAAAAGATTGAAGCTGATCCTCAAAATCCCACGCTCATCAAAACGATTCGTGGATTGGGCTATAAGCTGGAGGGCTGAGTATGTTTCAAAACAATAAGGAACTACGTATCGGTATCCGGCTACTTGTTGGGGCAGTGACTATGCTGACCATTGTAGGTTTTGCGGTTTCTTTTGCCTGCGGAATGATGGTGCTAGCAGCGAGCATCATCATCTCCGGCTTGTATTTGGGTACTGAACTCTATCGCTACCGCAGACTTCAGAAAATGAGCCGTGATCTTGATGATTTATTGGTCGGTGGGAAACCGCTGCCCATCCACGAATACGACGAGGGCGAACTGTCCATCCTTGCGAATCAAATTCAGAAATTGACCTTGCGTCTGATGGAATCCGCTGAGGTGGTGAAAGCGGATAAAGCACTACTTGCCGATTCTCTTGCGGATATTTCCCATCAACTTCGCACACCGCTAACAGCCATGAATTTGACCACGACCATGCTCCGCAGCTCCGATTTGACGGATGAGAAGCGCATGGAACTGACTGCCGAATTGCGAAATCTACTCAACCGTACAGATTGGTTGGTGGAAACACTCTTAAAGCTGTCAAAGTTGGATGCCGGCACTGTGAAACTGGCAAAGGACACTGTTTCTGTCCCAGAACTGATTTCCCGGTCGGTCGCACCCATTGCTATCCCGATGGATCTGCGAAATCAGCAGTTGTTGGTAAACTGTAAGGACGAGTGTTTTAACGGAGATCTAATTTGGAGTGCCGAGGCCCTGGGAAACATCTTGAAAAATTGCATGGAACATACGCCGGAGGGAGGTACCATCGCCGTTACCGTGCAGGAGAACGCATTGTTTACCCAAATTGAAGTGGAGGACACCGGATCTGGGTTTGACACAAAAGACATTCCCCATCTGTTTGAGCGGTTCTATAAGGGCAGCAACGCATCGCAAAACAGCTATGGCATCGGCCTTGCTCTTGCCAGAACGGTCATTACAGCTCAAAATGGCACGATTCAGGCTACGAATGGCAGTGCCGGTGCCAGATTTGTGATTAAGTTTTACAAGCGGACAATATGACTGTTCTCTCACATTCCAGTCACTTGGCTGTCACTTTCGCCTTGTATACTGGTAGTATCACCAGTTGGAGGTAATACTTATGGAAATTTTACGAGTGGAACACCTTTCCAAAATCTATGGAAAAGGTGAAAACGAAGTCCGGGCGCTGGACGATATATCGTTCTGCGTGGAGAAGGGGCAGTTTGTCGCCATCATCGGCCCTTCCGGCTCCGGAAAGTCCACGCTGCTGCATATCTTAGGCGGCGTGGATCGGCCTACCAGCGGAAAAGTCTATCTCGAAGGGCATGATGTATTTGCCCAGAACGAAGACCAGCTTGCCATCTTCCGCCGCCGTCAGGTGGGCCTAATCTATCAGTTCTACAATCTGATCCCGGTGCTGAATGTGACAGAGAATATCACGCTTCCTGTACTGATGGATGGCAGAAAAGTCAATCAGCAGCGGCTGGATGATTTACTGACTACGCTGGATTTGCATAGCCGAAAGAAACACCTTCCCAATCAGCTTTCCGGCGGTCAGCAGCAGCGTGTATCCATCGGTCGGGCGCTGATGAATTCTCCGGCTGTGGTGCTGGCTGACGAGCCCACGGGCAATCTGGATACAAAAAACTCGCAGGAGATCGTGGAACTGCTCAAAGTCAGCAACAGGCAGTATGGCCAAACACTGATTGTCATCACCCACGATGAAAGCATTGCCCTGCAGGCAGATCGTATTATCTCCATTGAGGATGGCAAGATCACCCGGGATGAGGTGATCAGATGAACATTTTCCATCGGATTGCCCTCAAATCTATGTTCAAAAACCGCACCCGAACCATTATCACTGCGATTGGCGTTGCCCTGTCGGCGGCCTTATTTTGTGCGGTCATGACCTTGGGATTTAGTATTTTGTCATACCTCATTGATGTATCTGCTGGCAATGGTGATTACCATGTATCCTGCTCCATGGTCAGCCCTGAAAAAGCGGAAGAAATCCGAGATAACCCCAATATTTCATCTATGAATGAAATCCAAGTGCTGGGTTTGGTAAATTTCCGCGGGAGAGAAATGGAATACAACAGTGGCTTGGTTCGCGCCGGTGGTGCTGACTTGACGTTGCCATCTGGCATCTTCTTGAAAGAAGGTAAAATGCCCCAAAATAACGGCGAAATCGTGGTGACACAGTATTTACTTCATCTTATGGAAGAAGCAGGGATTGCCACGGAGCTTGGCAGTACCATTACCCTCACCATCACTCCCTATTCCAAGGATTGGAACAAGGGGAATCCAGACGCAGATTCTTACTCCATCACAGGAACCTTGGTGGGCATCGCCGACCATTTAGGGGGCAATATGGCTGGGCATCACTATTCCTATATCAACATCTATTTGGAAAACAGTGATCACACACCCATATACTCCGATTTTTTTCTGAAAGCCAAAAGTCCTTTTCTTGCCCCAGCACTTGCAAGAGAAGTCGGTGGTGAACTGAACACCGATTTACTTCAATTCTACGGAGTTGGACAATCTTCCGGAATTACCTTTTTGATTTTGGCATTGATGTTGGGTGTGATTCTGATTATTGTGGTGGGTTCTGTTAGCTTGATCTCCAACGCCTTTTCTATCTCCGTGGTAGAGCGAACCAAGGAATTTGGACTGCTATCCTCCATTGGTGCAACCAAAAAGCAGCTTCGGAAAAGTGTCCGATTTGAAGCTGGGATGTTATGCTTGATGGGAATCCCGCTGGGGTTAGGTTTAGGCTATGGAGCCATCGCTTTGACCTTAGATTCTTACAGCAGTACCATAGAGAGCATCATTACAACCTCTGTCACTGGGATTTCCCTTGTGGCAAGGCCATCTATCCCTGCGTTTTTGGGAGCTATTATGGTTTCGGCAGGGACGGTCTATCTTTCTGCCTGGCTTCCCTCACGTCGGGCAACCAAAATCACCCCCATGGATGCCATTCGGCAGACTGCAGACTATCGTGTTTCTCCTAAAGCAGTGAAAACCTCGAAGAAAAAATGGGAATCGGGTCATTTCACTACCAATATGGCAAGGAAATATTTCCAATCCAACCGTAAACGATATCGTTCCGTAGTGGCATCGTTGTGCATCAGCGTGATTTTGTTTCTGTGTGCCACCTCAGTTTCTGCTGGTATCCAAGCCTATGCGGATTTTGAGTGCAATATGGAAAACTACGATTTTAAGGTCACTATCCGAAAGGCAACACCGGAACTGATCGCGTCCATTCGCAACCATGATAGCGTAAGCCAATCCGTTGAAGTAGCTTCTGAACAGGTGAATCCCGTGATGCCTGATAATGCGGATTCTGTGCAGCGGCTGGAGGCTTTTGACAACTATGCTGACGAAAAGAATTTCCCCATTGATATGTGGAATCATAACGCCCGGATTTACTATTTGGAGGATGATGCCTTCCGCGCCTATTTGCAGGAAAACGGCATTAACCCCGACCCCTATTTTGATCCAGAGAAACCCTTGGCGGTGGCGATTCAGCAGGAGCTTTCGGTGTATCGTCCTTTTGGCAAAAGCCATACCGTCATTCAGGCTGTAAGCTTTCCTCCCGTGTCAGGGTCTGTGAAAACCATTCCGTTTGTGGGACAATCACGCCCCATGGTGAATGAATATATCGATTCCCAATTCAGCGACATCGAGCACAACAGTCTGGCTATGGGAGAGGGAACCTATTACATGACCGCCGATGGTAAGCTGATTTGTGAAATATTTGCCACCCCAGTCCTCTCCTCGGATTCCGATAAAACGGGGAAACCCGGTTCCGTTGTGGATGCTGCTCCGGGAAGAATATTCTGCTTTGTCATTTGCAGCGAAACAACAGAAGAAGGAAAAACCGTCACCCGATTCTATCCCTATTACAAGGACACCGATACCGTGGAGGAAACTCTCGCCGGAGAAATGGAAGGCGGAATCACCTTTATGGGCATTGGGGCACAGTTGGACGGTACGCCTTTCGGACTGCCTAAGGATATCCACAATAGTGCATATTTGACGCTGCTTCGTCCGCTATCCATGCGAAAAATTACCCAAGACGAATTGGAAGAAGGCATCACCAGCAGTTTTTATATCGCCACCAAGGATTACAATGCGACCAAAATGCTTTTGGAGAATCTCCAAGAAGAAAATGAAAACCTCTCCTTTGTAGATTATCTTAAGGTGGAATACCAAATTCGCCAGATTAGCCGTATGTTGGATGGATTTGCATATGCTTTTGTGGGAATTATGACCTTAATCGCTATTGCAAATGTGTTCAACACCATGTCCACCAACATTCTGATTCGCCGCCGGGAATTTGGAATGTTAAAGAGTTTGGGCATGACCAATAGGCAATTAGGTAAGCAGGTCTGTATGGAAAGTCTGCTGTGCGGTGTGAAATCTCTGTGCTGGAGCTTGCCTGTCGGATTGCTTTTCAGCCTCGCCTTTACCTTTTTGGTACGCTACACCATTATGCCTACCCATGCCTTTCCGTGGCTTCCCCCGTTGGTAGCGGTTGGTACGGTCATGCTTGTAGTGCTGTGCAGCACTTTCTATGCCTTGAGCAAAATCAAAAACGAGACCCCCGTTGATGCCATTCGGGCGGAAAACGTGTAGATCTAGTATTCGCATAGCGTTCTTGACCTTCGTAAAGCAAAATATCTGTGCGTAACAATAGTATTTGATCGATATTCCAATTGAAAAATTGCCCTCGACCTTTCTACACAATTAGGTCGAGGGCAAATCCGGTTAATCGGCGTGAATATTTTGAGGGAAGAATTGGAAGAATAAGCATATCGCAGAGAAGGGAGTGGTGTGCTTGTTCAAGCACGAAAAACAGTTATTTCATCCGGTTGGGGTAGAGCGGCCTAATCCCCAATATGCGGCGCTTCTGCAGGAACAGCTTGGCGGCGGCAACGGTGAACTGAAAGCCGCCATGCAGTATATGTCCCAGAGTTTCCGGATTAAGGACCCTAAGATTAAGGACTTATTTCTGGATATTGCGGCAGAGGAATTGGGACACATGGAGATGGTGGCCCAAACCATTAATCTGCTGAACGGTCATGATGTGGATGCGTCCCAGGTGCCCAGCGGTGAGATTCAAAGTCATGTGATCTTGGGATTGAATCCCGGCCTCATCAATGCCTCCGGCTATTCCTGGACAGCCGACTATGTGACAGTGACCGGCGATTTGTGGGCTGATCTGCTTAGTAACATTGCTTGGGAGCAGCGGGCGAAGGTGGTCTATGAATACCTGTACCGCCAGATCAACGACAAGAAGGTACGGGAAACCATTGACTTCCTGCTGAACCGGGAGGAGGCTCACAACCAGATGTTCCGGGATGCCTTTAATCAGGTACAAAATTCCGGTTCCAATCAAGATTTCGGCACCACTAAGGCAGCCAGAATGTATTTTTCTATGTCTGACCCCGGCCCCAATGCCTTTGCGGGGAATCCTGTGAACCCACCGAAGTTTTCAAACTGATGTAGGAAGCATGTTCTTGTATTGCTGGTAAAATTGTTGTTGCAAATCACAGCGGCGGTCATAGGCTGATATGAGGTGATCCTATGCAGCATTGCGGAAAATGTCCGGATGCGGTAGCGCAAATCCGTGGTGGGATAGATGCGCCACAGTTATCTGGATGCGTTCAGTTTTACCAAGAAAGTGGATGTGTGTTGGTCATGGCGAAGATTTCAGGGCTGCCTATGGAAAGTGAAACGGGGTTCTATGGATTTCATATTCATCAAGGAGAAAGCTGCTCCGGGATGGAATTTTCGGCAACGGGTAGCCATTATAACCCGTCCAATCAACCTCATCCGAAACACGCAGGAGATCTGCCGCCATTATTGGCGTGTCAGGGAAAAGCATATTTGTCTGTGAAAACAGATCGGTTTTCGGTGCAGGACATTATCGGGCGGACTGTGGTGATCCATAGTGACCCGGACGACTTTTACTCCCAACCGGCAGGAAATGCGGGGAAGAAAATCGCCTGTGGTGTGATCTGCAAGGTGCAGTAATCGTATTGTAAAATAACTATCGACACAGATGTGCGCTCAGCTTGCAGCAAGCAAGTTGGGTGCACTTTTTCTATTTATCAAAAACTGGGGTTATCTATAAATTAGCATTGTTGTGAGGGGAGGGGATGGATGGTAAATTCAGTAAATGGAAATCCAATTCGTTTGCTGGTATAAGCACTCAATTTATAACAAAATTACAAAGCTTATGGACACAAAGAGGCATTTGTGTGATATACTTTCTGATGTATGTTGAGGCTTCTTTCCAACGAGTGAAAGGAGTATGATTAATATGATTTATAGAAAAGATAATAAAGGACGAATTCTAAAAAACGGAGAAACACAAAGAAAAAACAAAACCTACGAGTACCGATACAAAGATCCTGCTACCGGCAAACGTGTTTCGATATACAGAAATACGCTACAGGAGCTTCGTGACGAAGAAAAGAAGATTCAGAAAATGCTTGATGAGCAAATGGACACACTTCAGGGAAATCGGCTTCTCAAGGATCAACTGGATCTTTATTTAAAAACGAAACTCAATTTAAGAACAGGGTCAAAAAAGACTTATGAAACAGCCATCAATACACTAAAAGAAACTCCACTCGCAAAAAGAAAGATCCGCCAAATTACAACAACACATATCAAGCTTGTCTGCGTTGACTGGTATACGGATGGTCGAAGCCGGGAGTATATTCAACTTTGTTATACTATCTTACGAAGTGCATTGCAGATGGGATATGAGGATGGATATTTAACGAAAAACCCATGCTCGTTTAAGCTTGGCTCCATTTTGCCACAAGATGAATCTTGTCGAATACCACTGACAAAACAGGAAAAAGACAATCTTTTGCAAATGCTGTCAGAGAGTGCTAATCCTTATGATGAGTTCTATTATCACGTAGTTTTAGCTCTTTGCGAAACAGGCTTGCGTATTGGTGAATTTCGTGGGTTGCGGACAGGTGACATTGACTTTGAAGAAGGCATTATCAATATCCATCATCAATTAACACGAGAAGGGGAGTACACTCCGCCGAAAACAAAAAACGCCATCAGAAGAATTCCGATGACGCAAAGTGTAATCAGCAGCATGAAATATCTCATAAGTAGAGCAGATCAAATCAGATTGAAGAAGCCGATATCAGTTGCAGGACATGATGATTTTATTATGCTCTCAAAGAGAAATGGTCAGCCTGTCAGTGGATTCACTTATGTGCGCGCCTTCACCAGGTTTGAGAACGAATATAAAGAAAGGTATGGAAAAGACATCGTGGTATCGCCACATATCTGTAGACATACATTCTGTTCAAACTGTGCGGCGGGAGGAATGCCACCTAAGAGTTTACAAAAAATAATGGGTCATGCCAGTTTCCAGATTTCGATGGACGTTTATAGCGATTTGGAGTTCAATACAGTAAAGGCGGACTTCGCACGGGTGGCTGCATCACTATGAAACTGTCATGAATAAATATTGCGACAAAACAGTGCTAAGCTTACGCCAAATCTTACGCCATCTTGATAAAAGTTATGAGAACTTATAAGAAGATATGTAAAATAGAGGCAGTAAAAGCTTAGAAATCTATCGTTCTAAAAAGTTTTAATACTTTCGATATTCGTGGTTAAAATGTTATTTTTTCAGTTAAATAGTTAGCAAAATGGAGGAAATCTTGATGAGCAGAACATAAATCGCAACAAAACAAAAAATTGTGTTGCGTTTGTAGTTTCCTTGAATATTTGCCAAATATCAGTATTTATAGTAAAATCTCTGTTATTTTAGGTAAAATATTGTGATTAAGGGGGCAAAAGTAGATGTTAGGGTGCTATACATATCGAACGCAACAAAATGACAGAGGTTTTGTTGCGTTAGTCGAAGCTCTGTCGCCCTAGTATCGAGTGAGATCGGGCGGCGGGCGCAAGCAGAGGGGCACACTTCCGGCACGGCTGGGGGAGCCCCGCAGCATGAAAAAAAGCCGCCTGGTCGATAAGACCAAGCGGCTTTCTCTCGCGCCACGGACTGCCTAGGACAGGCCCCCGGAGGGGCGGCAAGCGAGCCACGCACGAACACTCTACCACGGCCGGGCGGAAAAGTCAAGCCCGCCGGGCAAAAAAAGCCCGGCAAGGTCAAGGCCGGGCGGAGCCCGCCGGAGGGCAGCCTTGACGGCAGCCGGACAATGGGAGAGCGGCGGCGGAGGCGCTCACACACTTCGTGTAGACCCCGGTTGACAATTTTCGGACTGTCAACCGCGCCCAGATCGGCGCACCGGGGGCCCCATCAGCCCCGGGGGGGCCGCCGGGGAGGGCTGCGAAAAGCAGCACCCACGGCGGGGGCCCGCAGGCCCCTCGCCCAGGCGGGCCACGCGGCCCCCC